>CAZDYO010000089.1:0-8011 GCA_964509555.1 uncultured Acidimicrobiales bacterium | reverse complement strand
CCGCTCCGACCGCGTGGGCCGCTCCCGTGATGGCGGCCATGTCGAGCACCTGCCCGGTGTAGTAGTGGACGCCGGGGAGCATCACCAGTGCCAACTCGTCGGCGTGTTCGGCGATTGCATCGAGGATGTCGTCTCGGCGAAGGTTCTGCTCGCCGGGTCGGGGCGACAGAACAACCATCGACTTTGACGGATCGAAACCGCGCTGGCGAATCTGGGATTCGACGGCGAAGTGATCCGACGGGAACGCGTGTTGCTCGATCATGATCTTGTGGCGGGAGATCGTGGGGCGGTAGAAGCTCACCATCAGCAGATGGAGGTTCACGGTGAGCGCATTCATCGCCACCACTTCGGAATCGAGTGCGCCGACAATCCGGGCCATCTGCGCGGTGAGCAACTCGTGGTACGGCTCCCACGCGAGATCCCCGGTGTGATGGCCGTGGACGCCGAGCGTCGCCCATCGGTCGAGTTCGGCCTGCACGTATTCGGTGGTGCGTCTGGGCGCCGCCCCCAACGAGTTCCCGACCAGATACACCGACTCGCTTCCGTCGGGCGCCAGCGGTATGTGGAACCCGGCCCGAACATCGGCCAGCGGATCCGACGCGTCGAGTCCGACCGCGCACTCGGGTTCCGTGGTGAATTGGTCATCAGGCATCGCTGGCCCCCAGGGCAAAGAAGCGGTTGGCGTTGCCGCCGAGCATCAAGGACTTCGACTCGTCGGACAGATGGGCCGATTCCGATATTCCCCGACCGGGTTCGATTTCGCCGAGGGGGAATGGGTAGTCGGATCCCATGAGAATGTGGTCGTCGCCCATCACGGCCACCAAGAGTCGGAGGGCGTCGTCGCTGAACACGGCCGAGTCGACATGGAACCGTGTCGCATATGACGACGGCAGATTGGGACAGTCGCGACGCACGATGTCGCGGCGCTTCCACGCGTTGTCGACACGGCCGATCTGAGCGGCAAAATTGCCGCCGCCGTGACAAAAACACAGGCGGAGATCTGCTGGCAGCCGCTCGAAGGCACCGGACAGAACCAACGAGAGAATGGCCAAGTGGGTTTCGGCGGGCATGCCGACGAGCCATTTGAGCATGTATCCGGGCATGCGTTCACCGGCCATCATGTCCCAGGGATGGACCAGCACCGGTATGGAGTTGTCGGCACAGAACCGCAGGAACCTGATCAACTCGGGATCGTCGAGGTTTCGCCCGGCAACATGATTTCCGATGTGGACTCCCACATGGCCGGCCTCGCACGCCCGCTTGACTTCAATGCAGGCGGCATCGACATCCTGCAAGGGCACCTGACACAGGGAGCGAAGTCGCCGGGGATCGGTCTGACACATCTCCAGTGCCAGGTCGTTGATCATCGCGGCCCATCTGGTGGTGGCGTTCGGGTCGGAGGTGTAGGAGAACAGCATCGGAGTCGCCGACATCACCTGGATGTCGACCCCGGTGTTGTCCATCTCGACCAACCTTGCCATCGGGTCCCAGAGTGGAGCATTGACGGGCCGGTACTCGCGGTCGCCGGCCATCATGCAGCCGGTGCCGTCTCCGTTGTCACGCAGCCACGGCGGTTCGGCGGTGCCGAGCGTCTCGGCTTGCTTTCTGGACAGCAGGGGGTAAAAGTGACTGTGGATGTCGATCTTCACCTTGCCGAGACCTCCACGTCGCCCAGCCCGCCGTAGCGAGCCGTGAAGATGTCTCCCCGGGCAGCCGGTACTGCGCTGGTCAACGACCCGGCCAGCACGACCGAGCCGGCCGGAAGGCTCCGATCGGTGGCGGCGAGATGCCGCACCAACAGCGCAACGCACTCTGCGGGATCTCCGAGCAGAGCGGCCCCGGTTGCGGTCCCGCTCACGTGCAAGTTGTGCAGGAAGGTGCAGCCCATCACGGTGAGGTCGAAGTCCCGCGGGGCCGATCCTTCCTCGCCGACCACGAACCTGGCTGCAGAGGTGTTGTCGGCGATCACGTCGGGAAGGGTGAAGCTGAACGCCCGGTATCTGGAGTCGATCACCTCAATACCGCCGTGCACCGACTTGGTGGCGTCGAGCACATCCGGGCCGGTGACGTCGGATCCGCCGAGATCCTCGCCTATCACGAACACGATCTCCGGCTCGCATCTCGGATGGATCAGCGTGTCCAACTCGAAGGCGGAGCCGCTGTCGACACGCATCGAGGAGGTGAGGACGCCAAAGATGGGTTCCTCAACACCCATCTGTTCCTGCTTGGCACGCGAGGTGAGGCCGAGCTTGGCCCCGATCACCCGATCGCCGGCGGCAAGTTGTTTCTCGACAACCGCACGCTGAATGACGTAGGCCTCATCGACATCGAGCTCTCCTGATGCGGTGATCGCCTCGGTCTCGACGCCATCTACTCTCGCTCTGGTCAGAATCGATGCGAGACGGTCGACCTCGGTTGACGGGAGGGTCACCGGTCGTCGCCGGGATTTGAGCCCGGGGCCGGGTGAACCGCACCGCATTCCGGGCATGTTCGGGCCGCGATCGAACCATAGAACGACTCGAACATCGGTGGGAGATCGTCGACGATCGAAGCCAACTGGACCTCCCCGCGGTGGACCAGCGCGTGGCACTCCTGGCAGAACCATTCGAACCCGTCATACGACCCGGGCGGTCGGTTGTATTCCACCACGAGACCGATGCTGTCCCGGTCGGGACGCTGTGGCGAGTGACGCAGGTGGGGCGGCAGCAGGTAGATGTCGCCCTCGTGTATGGGCATGTCCCTCGGCGGCTTGCCGGGCTCGTCCATGATACGAAGGTTCATGTCGCCCCTGAGCTGGTAGAAGAACTCCTCCAAGGGGTCGTCGTGAAAATCGGTGCGCACGTTGCCACCGCCCACGATCATCACGATCATGTCGGCATCGGCGTAGACCTGCTGGTTCGAAACCGGGGGCTTCAGGTCTTCGGCATGCTCGCGGATCCAGCCCATGAGATTGAACGGCAATGGGTATTCAGTCACTGTTCGGCAACTTCGCGTAGGGCGGCCATGGCCTTGATTTCGATCAGGAGATGAGGATGGGGTAGCTGGTGGACGGCCACGGTGGTGCGCGCCGGTGGTGCGATGCCATCGAAGAAGGCGGCCCACGATTCGTTGTAACCGCCGAAGTCATTCATGTTGACGAGAAAGCTCGATACGTCGATCAGGTTGCTGCGGTCGAGGCCGATCGTGGCCAGATTGCGTTCGATCGTCTCGAGTACGGCCGTCGTCTGCGTCCTGATGTCGAGCGAGGTTGTGCCCAGGCCATCGACCTCGGCGCCGGCGATGGTGTTGTCAGGGCGTCGACTGCTGGTACCCGAGACGAACGCGAAGCCGTTCGAGACCCTGATGTGGGGGTAGGCACCTCGCGGTTGAACAGTGTTGTTGGCCATGTGGGCATTCTGCTCAATCAATGCGCGCGAAGCCAGTGCCTCCTCCGTCGTCCGGCATACCCGACTTGATATGGGTAGCGGATAACCTCACCACATGAGTTATGCCGAATTGATGGGCAGCCCGCTCCGCATGAGACAACTGATAACCGCACTCGCAGTGGCCGATGCCGGCAGCATCAGTGGCGCCGGCCGTCGGCTCCACACCGCCCAGCCCGCGGTTTCACGCTCCATCAAGCAACTCGAGGACGCCACGGGCCTGGGGCTGTTCCGTCGACACCCACGCGGCATGGCGCCGACTCCCGAGGGCGAGATATTCCTGCTCCACGCCCGTACCGTCACCACTGCTCTGGCCGAACTCGATCGGCAGGTGAACGCACTACGTACCGGGTCCGCTGGCTCGGTGCGCGTCGGCACGTTGGTGGCCGGAGCGGCCGACCTGCTTCCCCTCGCCATCGCGGCATTTTCGGCGAAGCGGCCGATGGCCCGGGTCACTGTTGTCGAAGCCACACCCGATCTGCTTCACGACCGGCTGATCAGCGGTGAACTCGACTTCATCCTGGGCAGGCTGATGCCGTTGGTGGATCGTGACCTACTGCAGGGCGAGGCGTTCTACAACGACGCTGTGAGAATCATCGCCAGGGCGGGACATGCCCGTTCCGACGCAGTCGATCTGTCCGATCTCGTTGACGAGCAATGGATCATGCCTCCACGAGACACCGCTCTGCGAGCCCAGCTCGAACAGAGCTTCGAACAGTCTGCGGGCAATGTCCCTCGGCGGGTGGTGGAGTGTGTCACCGTACCGACGATTCGTCGCCTGCTTCTGGAAAGCGATTTCCTCGCTGCGCTTCCCGGTGGTGCGCTCGAAAGCGACATCCATCACGGAGATCTCACGGCACTCGACGTGTCAATGAAACTCGGAGCCGTCCCGGTTGGGATCATCACCCGTGTTGGCGACGTGATGTCGGCTGTGTGTGAGGAATTCGTGGGTGAGTTGCGGGCCGCTACGAAACGATGAGGTCGACGGTGCTTCCCTGCTCAAGATGATTGGGGATCAGACACACGATCTGATAGGTGCCGGGCTCAAGATCGACACTCAGCGAGGCGTCGTATCCGGGCGCCAGCGAGTCGATTCGTCCGAGCTCCATCGACGGATCGAATTCCGTGGCGCTCGATATGCGAGTCCCCCGCTTCAGGACCACGAAATTGTGACCCACCAGACCCTTGTTGGTGAGGGTGAAATTGATTTGCCCGGCCAGGCCCAGCAACGGGTCAGGTGAATACTCAAAATCACCCGACACGACTTTGATGTCGTGGGAGGCAGTGGGCGGAGGAACCGGATCACTTCCGAGCGCCACCACCAGGACAACAACCAGTATTGCCACCACCACGACACCCAGACCGGTGGCCCTCAAGATGGTCCGCTGCCGCTTTTTGCGGGCCCGAATCGACGCTGCGCTGCCAGACCTTCGGCGCGCCGCGACCTGCTGCTTTCGACGATCGTTTCTGCTCTGGGCGGCGTTCATCGCTGTCATCTCCCGATAGGCGCTCGACGCTAACCCAAACACGCCACAGTGGTCTTGTCGGGGCACCCATGGCACTCGAACCCGCTGTCGCTAGGGTCGCCCACTTGACCGATCAACGATCCGAGAAACGGGATGAGTCCGGCGCAGTGCACCTACGCGCACTCCGACTCCAGCGCGTGACCATCGCATGGAACTCCGGCGAGGTGTTCATCACCATTGCACTCGGACTTGCGGCCGGTTCGCTGGCCCTGGTCGCCTTCGGGCTCGACTCGCTGATAGAGGTGTTCACCTCCCTCGTGGTCCTCTGGCACATGTCGGATTCCGATCCACTCGACAACCCGATGCGAAACCGCCGTGCAAACCGACTCGTGGCGGTTGCATTTGCCGCGCTTTCGCTGTATCTCCTGATCTCATCGACTCGTTCGCTGCTGGATCACCGAGTCCCCGACAACTCGCTCTGGGGAGTCGCGTACCTTGCAGCCACGGCGCTGGTCATGTTGGTCCTGGCCCACATGAAGCGGTGCTCGGGTCGCCAGATCAAGAACGAGATCTTTCTCGCGGAAGCCCGCATGACCCAGCTCGATGCCTACCTGGCCCTCTCGATCATGATGGCCCTCACCGTCAATTGGTGGCTCGGTTGGTGGTGGGCCGACGCCGTTTCCGCGGCCGGAATCGGTCTGCTGGCCGCGGTCGAGTCACGGGAGCGATACGAGGCCTCCAACTCCGGCAACCACGCGCTCTAGCGATCGCCCTGGTGCTAGGTTTCCGCACGGCATGACAGCATCACGACTCACGCAATACAGCCACGGCGCCGGTTGAGCCTGCAAGCTCGCCCCCGGCGAGCTGGCTCACGTTGTGAGCCGCCTGACTCCATCGACATCCGACCGTCTCCTCGTCGGTCCCGACACCGGCGACGACGCTGCAGTTTGGCGCGTCGACGAACACCGAGCGCTGGTGTTCACCGCCGACTTCATCACCCCGGTTGTCGACGACGCGTTCACCTGGGGACGAATCGCCGCCACCAACTCGGTATCCGATATCTACGCCATGGGCGGGCGACCTCTCATGGCTCTCAACCTGGTCGGCTGGAACACCGATGAACTCCCGACCGACCTGTTGGGTGATGTTCTGGCCGGTGGGCAACAAGCTGCCCTTGATGCCGGAATGGTTATTGCCGGCGGTCACACCATCGACGACCCCGAACCCAAGTACGGCCTCGCGGTGATCGGCGAGGTCGACCCCGACCTCATGCTCACGAACGCGGGGCTTCTGCCCAACCAGAGCATCATCCTCACCAAGCCCCTTGGTCTGGGCATCGCCACGACTGCGATCAAGAGAGGTGTCGCCCCGAAGGCCCTCGAATCCGATGCGATCGCCGTCATGACGCAACTCAACGCCGCCGCGGCGCGAATCGCCGTCGACAACGCGGCCACCGGGGCCACCGACGTGACCGGATTCGGACTCCTGGGCCACCTCGGCCGCATGGCCATCGAGTCCGGCGTGTCGGTCCGACTCAACACGAACGACATTCCAATCCTCGAGGGGGCCCGGGAATTGGCCGCCGATGGCGTGGTTCCCGGAGGCAGCCGCCGCAATCTCCAGCACGTCGAGGGTCGTCTCGAGATCGACGGGCCCGACGATCTGACCGTACTGCTCCTGGCCGACGCCCAGACATCCGGCGGACTGGTGTTCGGTACCCCTCGTGAGAACGGGCCGACGGCAATCGACGCACTCCGGCAGTCCGGCCACGATGCCGCACTGATCGGCGAATCGGTCGAGGGCGAGGGCGTGATCACGCTCATCTGAAAGCGGTTCGAATTGTGTCTCCCGGTGTCGCCAACTCACACCACTCAAGGCGTATGGTGCCCCTGATGACTGTTCGACGCTTCCCCCGGTCCGCCTTCACACGATCACTGGCCACAGCGGTGATCACAGCAACGCTGATATCGCTCGTGTCTGTCGTGCCGCCCCCAACCGATGCCGCGGCGACGGCACCCGGATGCCCTGCCGGTGCCTCGCCATTCGATGACGCCACCGGATCCTTTGCTCAATCCGACATAGCCTGCATCTACCGACTGGGCATCACCAAGGGCACATCGCGCTCCATATACTCTCCCCGCAACACGGTCACCCGCCGCCAGATGGCCGCTTTCCTCGCCAGGCTCTGGCGCGCGTCGGGCAACATCTGCCCCACAGAGGTGATCCCGTTCGTCGACGTGCCCCTCAACTCGGCAGTTCGCGCCGACGTCGCATGCATCTACGGACTCCATGTCACCAAGGGGACCTCCCCATCCACATACGACCCGAACGGGCCGGTCACCCGCGAGCAGATGGGCGCGTTCCTGGCCAGACTTTGGGAGGCCACCGGCATTCCCTGCCCGGCCGGCGGTTCACAGTTCACCGACGTCTCCCCAACCTCGTTTGCAGCCCGTTCAATCACCTGCCTTCGGAACCTCGGGATCACCACCGGAACCGGAAACGGCAGGTATTCACCCCACCTCCCGGTCACGCGGGAGCAAATGGCGGCGTTCTTGGCCAGATTCTGGCGTAAACGTGGCTTCGTGCCCGGTCCCACGGTCGTTCCGATCAGGCCCCATCTCACGCCTCCGATGAATCTCCCGACCACCCCGGGCGCCACATTCTTCTTCGAGGGTGTGTGGTCGCCCCGCGGCCCGCTGATAGACGGCTACCACGGTGTTTACACAACTCTCGTTAGGCCGTCCCCCACGCAACCGTCGATCTACGTACTCGAGGCATGGATCGATCCCATGCTCACCAACGTCGAGCTTTTTCCGGGATCGCAACGACCGGGTGGCCGGTGGGCGCAACCGAACTTCGTTCCCCCCGACCGATGCCGGGACCTGATCTTCGCCGGGAACGGCGGATTCACGATGAAGTCCAGTCGTGGCGGCTACTACTCCGAGGGTCGATCGGCTGTTCCCCTTCGCGATGGGGCAGCCTCACTGGTCATCTACGCCGACCACAGCGTCGACATCGCACAGTGGGGACGAGATGTCGGAAACGCCGATCTCCCGGCTATCGCATCGGTCCGCCAGAACCTCGAGCTGCTCGTCGACAACGGCGCAGTGGTACCCGACATCG
>CAZDYO010000088.1:0-8047 GCA_964509555.1 uncultured Acidimicrobiales bacterium | reverse complement strand
ATGTCGAATCGGGTGGTGCCCAGGTCGAGAAACATCCTGCCCGACCCTAGCCGCCCCCTGTGACGCCGCGAGCCCCTCCCAGGATCGAGATTCCCTCCTCGACCAGAATCGACAATCGTCCGCCGTTGGTGCTGAATTCGATGCCAAGATCCCCGACCCTGGCGAGGTCGCCGCCCGACACCGCGTGAGCCCCCGGCACCTGGTGCATACGTGGTGCTGCAACCGGAACGCTCCCGAACCGGTCGCGGATGGATCGCACGATCAGCGCGTCGGTTCGGTTCCCACTTTCGGCCACGACCATGTCGATGTGTCTGATCCCAACCATGCGTAGTGATTCAAGTGTGCGGCGCGCGTCGCGGGCGCTCTCCAACACCACGATGGTGGCCGAGTCGGAGTGCCACACGACAATGCCCTCTCCGACCGTGTTGCGACCGTGGGGCGGGCTCGGAGCGCCGGACACCGCGGCAAGAACCACAGCACCCACCGCGACTGCCCCCACCAGGCCAACGGCGCCCCGGCGCAGGATCGCCACCGCTCCGGCCATCGACAGCATCGCTATGGCCGCTCCACCCACTGTGGCCGCCGGGGCGCCGGCCGCTGCTGACGCCACGCCCGAGATCCACCACAGCAACACCCGGGTCGGGAGATGGATCACCGAGGCTGCCCATCCTCCCAGCGCACCCGCCAGTAGGCCGCCGGTGCTCCCCCACATCATCACCGGCCCGGCCACGGGTTCAGCGAGCACGTTGGCCGGAAGGGATGCCAGTGGCATCGGACCGAAATCGGCGACGATCAGCGGCGAGACGGCCAGTTGGGCCGAAAGCGTGGTCGCGAACGCGATCCGGAACCATGACGGCCCCCGCAGTCGTTCGGCGATCGGGGCGGAGAACAGCACCAGTCCGGCCGTGGCTGCCGCCGACAGTTGAAAGGCCACGGAATGAACGAGAAACGGGTCGACCACAAGCAGACCTGCCACCGCCCACGCCAAGGATTTCCTACCGTCAACGCCCAGATCAAGCGCTCCGGCACCAACCGAAACCCCGGCCATGACCACGGCGCGCAGAACCGATGGCTCGAAGCGGGTGAGCAGGGAGAACATCATGAGCAGAACAAGCAACGCGGCCAACCTCGGGCCCGGGCGCAAACGCGACACCAAAGGACCGACGATCGCCAGAACGAAGGCCACATTTTGCCCGGACACGACAAGCAGGTGGCCGAGTCCGGCGGCCCGGAAGTCGTCGGCGGTCACCGGCAACTGGCCACGATCGTCTCCGATGACCATCCCGAGAAACAGCGCCCGGTCACGAAACGGCAGCGCCCCTGCCCCTCGAGAAAGTGTCCGGCGAACACCGTTCACGAAACGACCCACCGGTGCCGCAGGTGCCACTGCCACCACTTCCCTCACATTGAGGCGCCCGACGACATGACGCCAGCGCAGCCACGAGTCGTCAGCACGAGGTGGCGATATCGCACCGCGAAGCCGGAGTCTCTCGCCGGCAAGAACCCCTCTCAGCGAGACGGTCGGTGCACCGTGAGCCGACACGTCGACCAGCTTGCCGCTGAGCCTCACCGTGAACCCGACTCCCGACTGGCCGAGCGGACTCGGGTCATCAACCAGGGTGACCCATCCGTCGAATTCGGCTGGCTCCAGCGGAGACATGCCCGACATGGCACGGGACGACATCATGCCGGTGGTCAGCATGAGTGCAACCGCCACCATCCACGCCGATCTCCGATGAACCGTCATGGGGATCACAACCAACAGAACCGGCCAGGGCACCACCGGGACCAGCAGCGAGCCGGCGATGGCCCCAATCGCTGCCGAGAACGCCATCACACGCTCACCAGCTCGGCCAACTGCTGCATCTTCACACGCCCTATCCCGGGGACCTTGGTGAGATCCTCCACCCGGGCGAAGGGACCCTTGCCGGTGCGGTAGGCGATGATCGCCGCCGCCAGGCTGGGCCCGATTCCCGGCAGGGTCTCGAGCCGAGCCGCGTCGGCAAGATTGATGTCGACCGGGGTTGCGGGTGAGGGGCTGTCCCCGCCGGCCGGATTCCGGGCTCCGCCCTCGGGAACCACCACCGAAGGCTCGACCTCCCCGATTCGGGGGATCCAGATGCGCTGCCCGTCGGACACCGGCATGGCCATGTTGAGCCGTTCCCGATCGGCATCGGTGGTGAGACCACCAGCGGCCCTGATCGCGTCGACCACCCGATCACCGGGGCGCAGCTCATGAACGCCGGGGAAGACAACAGCACCACCCACGTCGACCAGGACTGATGCGATCGACGTGGAGGTTGCGGGCACCGAGGAGATCGGGATCGGCGATTCGAACACCGACGGGATCACCGACTCGGCCGCGGGTGGGTCCGGAGCGCGCAAAGCCCACCACCCACCCAGTCCCGCCGCGAGCACCGCAAGAAATCCGGCCACCACCGCCGTCGGCGAGACGCCCAGACGGTCGGCTACCGCGCCTACAACCGCCCGCGCCGACACACCGGTGTCGTTCGGCTCCACACGGACCTCCCCTTGAACAGTTCGCTCAGGGGGAAGTTGAGGGGACTACGACAATGACGCTACCGGCGCCACTGATCAGAACAATGCAGCCGAGAGCCTTCGCCTCCACTCGGCGGTGCGAGGATCATCTCCACCCATGACCGCCAGAAGGTCGACAAAGCGTTGACGAGATTCGTCGTCGTCCTTCACCGTGGCCAACAATGTGGAGAGCTCCGACTCGATGTCGCCGGACGGGACGCCGGTGCGGGTCAGTGCGACCAGCCGGCGGGTCTCGGCAGACTCGGGGATTCTGCCGAGCAGGGCCACCGCCTCGTCGTTCTCGCCCCGGTCGATCAACAATGCTGCCAGCCCGGTGACGGCGCCCGGATGGTCGCTCTGGATCTCGAGAGCGGCCCGTAGCGAGGGCTCGTCGCCGACGCCCACGAGCTTGTCGATCTCGCTCTCCTCGACCTCGGGGAGCAGGCGCTCGACGAACTCGCGGATCGCGGCCTCAGGCTGTGCCCCCATGAAGCCATCGACGATCTTGCCGTCGACCATCGCGTAGACCGCGGGAATGGATTGCACCTTGAACGCAGCTGCGACTGCTTGATTGGCGTCGACATCGACCTTGGCCAACTCCACCGCACCGTTGGTATCGGCAACAACGCGCTCGATGATCGGCCCGAGTTGCTTGCATGGTCCACACCAGGATGCCCACAGGTCGATCACCACCGGAACGGTTTTCGACCGTTCAACGACGGCAGTCTCGAATGTCGCGTCTGTTACGTCAGCCATAGTCCGCAGAACGTACCCGCCCCGGGAAACATTCCCTCAGGGATCGCTCGGTTCGACCAGATGCTCCGATACGTGTTCCAATACCATCATGACGGAACACACGAGCGGCCCCGGATGAATCATCCGGTCGCACCAGACGACCTGTACACGCTGTTGCGGACCCCCGATCTGCACAGCCCCGTGATGTTGGTCCACTTCGATGGATGGATCGATGCCGGTCAGAGCGCGTCGGCCGCCATCAAGCATGTGATCCGGCAGATAGACGCCTCTCCCATCGCCACATTCGATACCGAGTGGTTGATCGACCATCGGGCCCGACGCCCGGTGATGCACCTCATCGACGGGGTCAACACCGGCATCGACTGGCCCAGGATAGAGCTCACCGGCGGACACGATCTGGATGGCAACGATGTCCTCGTTCTCAGCGGTGCCGAACCCGACCACAACTGGCGATCGTTCACCTCCGCGGCTGTCGCCCTCGGGATGCGCCTGGGAGTCAGAAGAATGGTGGGCCTGGGGGCCTACCCGGCCGCAGTACCACACACTCGCCCGTGTCGGCTCTCTGTCACCGCCTCAACTCCCGAGTTGGCAGTCGGCGACTACGTCAATGCCAGTCTCGACGTGCCGGCCGGGGTTGAATCGGCTCTCGAGAAGGCGTTCGAGCTCGCCGGCGTCGAGTCACTGGGGGTATGGGCGCAGGTTCCCCACTACATACTCAACGCCCCTTATCCGGCGGCTTCGCTCGCCCTCGTGCAGGCCCTCCGGCGCACGGCCGAGGTGAGGGTCGATACCGGTTCCCTCCTGCAACAGTCGATCAGTAGCCGCAAGCGCCTCGACGACCTGGTGGCTTCGGATGATTCCCACGCCGAGATGATCGCCGATCTCGAACGACGACAGGACGAAAGCACACAGGCGGAGGCCGATATGCAATCGACCGAGCAACTCGCCGACGAAATCGAGCAGTATCTCCGCGAACAGGGCGACAGCGGGACCGGCGGCTGAGGTCGTTGCCGGAACGCCTCACGGGGGCAGCTTCCACAACACGGCGGAGTTCAGATCGGCCACCTTCACCGAGCCGGATGGCGGATTGGCCCCGTTGCCGAGCAGCATGTGCGTGACCCCGGAGTCGAACGTGGTGGTGGTGGAATCGAACCCTACCCTCCACGCAATCGCACCCCAGACCGGTGGGGGGATCGAGGCATCGGCAATCATCAGGCGGCCGATATCGATCCCATCAAGGGCCTGCTCGGTGGTGCCGGCCGTTGAACTCCGGTAGAGCGAATCGAGTCCGTCGAGCCCCGACAGGGTCCCGATCGAAACCGCCACGACAGCAGTGACCGCGCCCAACACCAACCGGGGCCTCTTCATCGCCAACGCCAAGGCCATCCCAACCAACAGTGCCACCGATGCGGCCGCTCCGGGTTCGAACCGCACTGCTCCGAACGGCGCCCCGGCGATTTCCACACCGAGCATCATCACCGGCGAGCGCTGATGGACCCAGTTGTTACCCGGCCCGGCCCATGCAGCCACCACGCCTGCTGCCACTACCGACCCGGTCAACACCGACAGGGACAGGGCGAATCGCATCCTGGTGAGGGCCACGACTCCGGCCGACACCAGCACCGGTGCGAACACCTCGGAATATCGGCCGTGGAGATAGGCATCCGAACGGCCGACCCCTGTGAGGAACCAGCCGGCCATGGCAAGGGCGGATGTGGCCGACCAGATGGCCACCCGCCCGGTCGGTCCGGATCGCCATAGCGCAACCGCGCCGAGAACGGCGAGGCCTGCGCCGGCCAACACCAGGTACGCGGTTGCTCCCATGGCATGGACCGCCATCTCGGGAAGATCTCCGAAACCGCGGCGAGAAGCCAGATCCCCGACGGAGTACGTGCCCGATCCACCAAGTGACGCCGTCTGCACAAGCCGGCGCAACCACTCGGTGAGTGCCATGCCGGAGATGACCGCAGCGACCAGACCGACCGCATGGGGCCACTCGACGCGTCCGATCAGCAGCGTGCCACCAGCGACGGCGATCACGATCGCAACGGGTGCCATTCGCGGATGGGCTGCGTGTAGCCCCACCGCGCCGGCCATGACAAGAACCGCTGACATTCGCCCCGGATCGCGGGAGATTCGCTCGATGGCCAGGAGGGAAGTGACAACCAGAAGAGGGAGAAGATTCTCGGTCCAGACGATCGAAGACGTGAGCAGAGCCGCGGGAAGGATCGATCCGACGACGGCCGCCGTCAGCGAGACCCTCTGGTCGGACCGGAGGACCCGTCGGCACAATAGGTAGAGCGCCGGAAGCATCAGCGCCGCCAAACCGGAGTTGACCGCTCGCGCCCAGGTCAGCATCGACCCGTCGGACAGCCCCAACAGCCACCCCGGAGCCAGCAGGATCGGATACAGGAACGAGTAGGGGGGCTGCTGTGTGAGCGGCGCCGCACCATCGCCGGCCAACGTGCGCGCAATCCCTAGGTAGGCCAGATCGTCGGCCGAGAGCAGAGGGCCCGGCACGGAGGTGGCGATCCACAGCCCGATCGCCATGTGCAGCGCGGTCAGGCCGGCAAGTACGGTCCGGATCCGCGTCATGGGGTCACAAGATACGGCCATGGGGATGGGCCCGGTGGGACCATCAGCCACGAATCGCGTTCGACGCTGCAACCGTGATCTGATCATGGGCTGCCAGCAACTGTTCGGCGAGGTCGACCTGGGCCGCGGCCCGTCTGAGGTTCTGTTCCGGGTCGGTGACGGCAAAGTAGATGTCGCCATCGGCAAAATCTGTGAGGAACCGCATCGCGTTCTCGATCGTGAGTATGAGGCCCGACCAAGGCAGAAGGGCAGCCTCGTGGGAACTGAATTCGCCGAATCCCTCCATGACGGCCTCCACCATCCCCAGGGGAACCGTGCTGCCCGACGCATCATCCTCCACGGGTCGGGCCACGGACCGCACCAACTCACCGACATCGTCGATGATGGTGCCGGGCATCACGGTGTCAAGGTCGATGATCACCATCCGGCCGTCGTCGGCAACGATCGCGTTGACGAGTTTCGCGTCGTTGTGGCAGACCCGTCCGGGTAGACCCGACCGGGCTGCGGCCGCGGGAGCCACGATCGGCCACAATTCACCGATCCGGTCTCGGGTAGCCGCGAGGGCACGGCATCGCGCCGGTGGGGCCAACCCGATCGCCCTGTCCATTCGTTGGTACCGCAGAGCCGGATCGTGAAAGTGGTCGATGACTTGGTGGATGCCATCCAGGCCAACCAGAGCACGATCGAATCGTCCGAACGCCGCAGAGGTCTTCCGTACCTCGACCGGGTCGGCAGGGTTCGGATGGTGCCCCTGAACCCACCTCGAAGCCCGCCAGACGCGGCCACCGTGACGGTGGGACATTCCGCGTCCGGGCCCCACACCGGCGGAGTCAGCGATCGGGACGCCGGCACCACGGAGCACGGCGCTGATCCGTATGAGGTTGCCGACAAGCACCGCGGTATCCGGAAAGACCCGACTGTTGAGGGCCTGCACGGCGTATTCATCGCCGTCTCCATCGACCGCTTTCCAAGTGAGGTGGATGTGACCGCCGGGGACTCTCCTGGCCTCGACGAGTCCGGGATCGAACAGGTCGGCCACACGCAACGGGTTGATGGTGGAGAAGTCATCGATCACCCCATCAGAGTGCCATTTCACGGTGCGATCCGCAGCGTCGCACTGATACGCTCAGGCCGTCGAAAGACGGGGCTATAGCTCAGTTGGTAGAGCGCTTCCATGGCATGGAAGAGGTCAGGGGTTCAATTCCCCTTAGCTCCACGAATACCCGTGTCGGCGGACACGGCCCCCGGAGACGCTGGCCGAAAACCACCGGATTTGCCGACGGGTCCACCCGCGTGGCAGACAATCAACGGTCGAAACGTCGCAGCCTGCGAGCGACCCGAGGAGTCTGACATGCGCATGAAGGTCGAACCCATACCCACGTTGTCTGATCGGATCAACGAGATCAGGGCGCTCACCGCCAAGATCGTCAACGACGAGATCCTCCCCAATGAGAACATGCTCTGGGCCTCACGAATCGATGGCAACACCGTCACCGAGGCCGACCGCCAGCAGGCCCGCGACATGCGGGCATCTATCAAGGCCAAGGTCAAACAGGCCGGGCTGTGGGCGCCCCACCTTCCCGAGGAATACGGAGGCGTGGGGCTCACCTTTCTCGAGCATGCCTACATGAACGAGGTTCTGGCCTACGCGGTCGGTGCTGCCAGCCTGTTCGGTGTGGTCGCCCCCAACTCCGGCAATCAGTCGATCCTCGTCAAGTACGGAACACCAGAGCAGAAGGAGAAGTGGCTCATACCCCTGATCGAGGGCAAGCTCGAGTCGGGATTCTCGATGACCGAACCCGACGCGGCCGGGTCGGATCCCAGATCGCTGCGCACCACCGCCGTTCGCGACGGCGATGAGTGGATCATCAACGGCCACAAGTGGTTCACCTCGAACGGACTGGCCGCCGACTTTCTCATCGTCATGTGCCGCACCGAGGACCCCGACGGGGATTCCGCGTCCACCACCCGCATGACGCAGATCATCGTGCCCACCGACACCCCCGGGGTCAACATCGTCAGGGGTCTCAACGTATGGGGACGACGCAGCGACCATTGTGAGATCATTTACGACGACGTGCGGGTTCCGGTCGACAACCAGCTCGGTCGACGCGGCAGCGGCCAGCGGGCGGCGCGGGACCGCCCCCCGGCCCCCCCC
>CAZDYO010000087.1:0-8115 GCA_964509555.1 uncultured Acidimicrobiales bacterium | reverse complement strand
GATGTTCGTTGGGGAATGTGATGCGGAAGCGACGGCTGTAGTTCTCGCGCACTTTGGCGTTGGTGTAGGTGAGGTTGGCCCAGTCGCCGAAGCGGGCCACGTCCATGCCCCAGATGTCGAAGCCGGGGTCGCCCTCGGTCATCCAGTTGGACAGCGCGAGGCCGACACCGCCGCCCTGCGACAGGCCGGCCATCACCGCGCACGCCGACCAGAATCCGGGCAGCCCCCGGATCGGGCCGAGAAGTGGGTTGCCGTCGGGCGCGAACGTGAACGGCCCGTTGACCACCTTCTTGATGCCGACCTCCGCGAAGATCGGGAAGTGTTTGAACCCCACGTCGAGCGACTCGGCGATGCGATCGAGGTCGGGCGACAGCAGTTGCATCCCGAACTTCCACGGGGTCTGTGACGGCGACCACGGCAGGCAGCCCTTCTCATAGGTGCCGAGCAGCAGCCCGTTGCCTTCCTGTCGCATGTAGATCTCGCCGCCGAAGTCGATGGCGTGGAGCATCTCCTTGTTTTCCGCGATGTATTCGACCACCTCCGGGATGTCTTCGGTGAGCAGGTACTGGTGTTCCATGGCCAGCACCGGGAGTTCGATGCCCACCATGTGGCCGACCTCGCGGGCCCACAAGCCGCCCGCGTTGACCACATGTTCGCAGTGGATCACGCCCTTGTCGTCGCCCGATGGGGTGTCGTAGACCGATACGTCCCAACCTCCGTCGGTGGCGCGGGTGATCGACCGGGCCCACGTGTTGCGGTGAACCTCGGCCCCGGCCATGCGAGCCGATTTGGCGTAGGCGTGGGTGACGCCCGACGGGTCGACGTGGCCCTCGTGGGCGTCGTACATGGCCCCGACAAAGTGGCTGCCGTCGAAAATCGGCTGCAACTCCATGGCCTCTTCGACGGAGATGAGCCGCGTGTCCATCCCCAGGTAGCGACCGCGGGCGTGGGCCATTCGCAGCCAGTCCATGCGTTCGGGAGTGTCGGCCAGCATCACGCCGCCGGTGATGTGGATTCCGCAGTCCTGCCCTGATATCTCCTCGATCTCCTTGTAGAGGCCGATCGTGTATTGCTGGAGCTTCGACACGTTGGGGTCGCCGTTGAGCGTGTGCATGCCACCGGCTGAATGCCAGGTGGATCCGGCGGTGAGCTCGGTGCGTTCGACGAGAACGACGTCGGTCCATCCGGCCTTCGTGAGGTGGTAGAGGATCGAGGCGCCCACCACCCCTCCACCGATCACGACCACTCGGGCATCGGTTTTCATTCGTGGGACTCCTGGTTAGCGGTCGGCCGATCGACGGCCGGTGGATGGGGGTTGGCGTTGGTGCCGAGTCGTGATTCCGGTGAACCGTCGTCGCCGGCCGGGATGGTGAAGGGCACGCCGGTGAGAGCGTCGGCGAGCATGTTGTGAAATCGGTGAAGCGGTTCCTCGAACCTGGGCGACAGCGGTCCGGGGTCGACTCGACCGTGGGTGAGACCGCGTTGGCCGCGCTGCACGATGTCGATGTCTTCGTTGTTGACGTCGAACCAGAAAGATCGGGTGGTCGCCATGTCGGCGTCGCCCACCTCAGGGGTGGACGGCGGCAGTAAGAACGTGCAGGTCTCGGTGGTGGATGCCGGCCCGGTCGGGTCGAGTCGCATCACGAACGCGTGGTTGGGCAGCACCGAGAGCAGCACGTTGGGGAAGATCGCCACGAACCGTCCGCTCACCGAGTCGCTCCCGTCGAGCCCCGCGGCGGGTGGCAGCACCAGCCAGTCGTCGCGGGCATCGCCCGACACGGGGGTGGTGGTCTGGCCGCACCACATTCCGGGCCCCTGATAGCGGTGGTGGTCGGGCACGCGGGAGACCTTGGCGAGCTCCGGGTGCACCCACTGCAGGTGGTAGTACTCCTGATAATTCTCCGAGATGAGCTTCCAGTTGGCGTCGATTTCGAGGGCGCGTTGCTCCTGCACTCGCCAACCCTCGAACCCGTAGCCGGCCATTCGTTCGGGCAGATCGCCGAGCCACTCATGCAGCGGAGGCGTGGCGGAGTCGAGGCAGGCGAACAGGAGCACCCCCCAGGTGTCGAGCCTCACCTGAATCAGGCCGTGGTCGGCTGGATCGAAGTCGGCGCGGGGGACCTCGTCGAACCAGGGCGTGGCCACCAGCGAACCATCGAGCGCGTAGCCCCAGCGGTGGTAGGGACAACGGATGGTGCCGCCGATGTCGCAGTCGTGTTCGGACAGTTCGGTGCCGCGGTGGCGACATGAGTTGACGAACCCGCGGAGAACGCCGTCGGTTCCCCGGGTGACGACGATCGACGTGTCGCCCACGCGGCGCACCATCATGCGACCGGGGTCGGCCACTTCGGGAGCATTGCCGATGGCCACCCAGGCTCGGCCGAACACCAGCGACTGTTCGGCGGCGAAGAAACAGTCGTCGGTGTAGGCAGGCGCCGGAAGGCCGGTGGCCGAGGTGAGCGGGGCGCGGGTGCCGGCCCACCAGACCGGATCACTCCAGGGCTGGACGCCTGCGGGGGCCGAGCTCGACGCGGGTGCCATCAGAAGTCGGTCTCCACTCCGCCTTCGGCGATTCGCCGAGCCACGAACTCGTCGAGCTCGGCCCGACAATCGTCGGCGATGACGGGTGCCTCCCACTGTGCGAGTCGTTGACCGACAAGCCGCTCGGCGTGGTCGAGCGAGGTGGGGGAGCCGGCCTCCTGCCACGATTCGTAGTTGGACCAGTCGGACACCGACGGCTGGAAGAAGGCGTCGCGGTATCGGGCCTGTGTGTGGGCGGCACCGAAGAAGTGTCCGCCCGGACCGACCTCGGCCATGGCCTCGAGGGCGAGGTTGGCGTCGTCGATCACCAGCGGTTGGAGAAAGGTGGCCACGGTGTGGACCAGGTCGGAGTCGACCATCATCTTCTCGAAGCTCGCGTGGAGGCCGCCCTCCATCCATCCGACGGCGTGGTAGACGACGTTGGCGCCGCCCATGATCGCCCCCCACAGGGAGAACACGCTCTCGTAGCCGGCCTGGGCGTCGACCGCATTGGCCGCGCACACATTCGACGAGCGGTAGGGCAGCCCGTAACGCCGGGCGAGCTGGCCGCCGAGAATCGACGATTGGATCAGCTCCGGGGTGCCGAAGGCCGGCGCACCCGACTGCATGTCGACGTTGGAGGTGAACCCTCCGTAGACCGCGGGCGAGCCGGGCCTGACCATCTGCGTGAACGCCAACCCCACGAGGGCCTCGGCATTCTGCTGCACCACGGCCCCCGGAATGGTGACCGGCGCCATCGCACCGGCCAGGGTGAACGGGGTGACGGTGACCACCTGATTGCGCGACGAGTATTGGAGTATCCCCTCGAGCATCGGATGGTCGAACCTCAGCGGCGAGCTGGAGTTGATCATCGTGTGGATCGACGGCTCGGTGTCGAGCACCTCGTCGCTCACACCGCGGACGATTCTGACCATCTCCAGGCAGTCGATGTTGCGTTGGGCACCGAGTGAGTAGGCGTTGGGCGGTTTGCTCGACAGCGTGAGGATGTCGTGGAACGCGTGGAGGTGACGTATCGACGCGTGGACGTCGATCGGCTCAACCGGATAGCCGCCGTGGAACTGCACAGCTGTGAGAACCTCGCTCAGCTTGATCAGATCGCGGAAATCGGCGCGGTTGCCGGTTCGGCGACCGCCGGCCCTGTCAGCAACGTTGGGTGCGCTTCCGACGGATCCGAACACCACGTTGTCGCCACCGATGCGGATGTCGAATCGGGGGTGGGGGGCATGAAGGGTGAACTCGCTCGGCGCCTTGGCCACCATCTCGACGATCATCTCGGGGTCGAACCACACTCGGTCGCCTTCCACCCGGCAACCGGCTTCGGAGAACATGCGCTGGGCGGTCGGGTGGAGGATGTCCATGCCGATGTCGCGCATGACCGTGAGCGAGGCCCGGTGGATCGACTCGAGTTGGTCGTCGGACACGACTCGGGTCGGCTCGAAATGGCGTCGGTGGAGACGCCACGCGGGCTGCGATGGGCCCGCCGAGATGTCGCGTCCGGTGGCCCGACCGCGCCGTCCGCGGCGATGGTGGCCCTCGGCGCTCACTGGGGTCCCCGGCCGGTGGCGATGTCGGAGCTGATCCGGTCGGCGGTGTCGAGCACTTCGGCCGCGATCGCCTTCGACTCGCCGCGTGCGGGGAAGCGGTAGCTCGGGCCGTAGGCGTACACCACCCCCACGCATCGGCCGGCGGAATCGAGGATGGCAGCGGAGGCGCTTGATAGCCCGTCGACGTATTCGCCGTGGGTCCAGATCACCCTTTCTCTGCGCACCCTTCGAATCCGCGAGCGGATCGCGCCGGGGTCGGTGACGGTGTGTTCGGAACAGACTGCCAGGTCGCCCGACAGGTAGTCGTCGATGTCGTCGTCGGGCCAGGTGGCCATGGCTACGATCCCGGCCCCGCCGGCATGAAGCGGGACTCTGGTGCCGGTCCAGTTCTCGGCCTGCACGGGCTTGGGGGCGTCGACCTGGTCGACGGTGACGACGTCGGGGCCGGAGACGACCGACAGGCAAGCGGCTTCGCTGAGCGATTCGGACAGTTCGATCAGGCGCGGGTGGGCAGTGGCGTGGAGGCTCAGGTTGATGCCGTCGGAGCCACGGCCGTCGACCAGGGTCTCGATGGCCGGGCCGATGCGGTAGACGCCCTCGGGTGAGCGTTCGAGGGCCTCGTTGGTTTCGAGGGTGGCGAGTAGTCGGGCGGTGGTGCTGACCGGCAGTTGCGACCGCTCGGCGATGTCGACCAGCCCTGCAGGACGGCGGGCCACCTCGGCGAGCAGGGCCATGGCTCGGTCGACGCTCTGGACGGTGTCGGTGGGCATGGGCGGACGTTACCGCTCAACGGGATCCCGGTAAAGAGTGTTACCGCATGGTGGGAATGGGCCCGTGGTCAGCGCTGCGAAGAGTTGGCGCTGATTCAGCCGAACTCGATCCCGATGGCCACCGAGTTGACATGAGCAACCTTGAGATCACCGTTTGTGAAGTCTTGGTAGCTGATGATCGGGAGGTTGTCGGCACCGATTGCGATCGCAGTGTCGCTGCCTACGTCTCCGACGGTGTCGAGAGTGGCGATGGTGCCTGCGGTGCATGCTGTATCGGCGCATTGAAAGAGCTTGAGATCTTTGCTGGTGTTGTCGTAGTAGCTCACCACCGGGATTCCGTCAGCACCGATGGCGACGGAGGTCCACAGGCCGGCCCTGTCGAGAGTGCTCACGGTCCCTGCCGCGCAGCCCCTGTCAGCGCAATGGAAGGCCTTCAATTTCGAGTTCGTGTTGTCGTTGAAGCTGATGATCGGGAGGTTGTCGGTGCCGATGGCGATCGAGGTGTATCGACCACCCGTAGTCACGGCGGTGACGGTGACCGTGCCGGTGGTGCAGTCGCTGCTCCCGCACCGGGCGACCTTCAGCCGGTTGTTGGTGTTGTCGTTGTAGCTGATGACCGGTACGCCGTCGGCACCGATGGCGATCGACGTGTATCCGCCCACGTCGCCGACGGTGTCGAGTGCGACAGGTGTGTCATGGGTGGTGCAGTCGGTGCTACTGCAGTGAACCAGCTTCAGGTCGCCGTTTCCGACGTCGTAGTAACTGACGATGGGAAAGCCATCGGTGCCGATCGCCATGGATGTCCACCGTCCGACATTTCCCGTGGATTCGACAGTGGTGGAGGAGCCGCCGGTGCAGGCGACACTGGTGCAGTGCAAGACTTTGAGACTGGTGTTGGTGGCATCCCAGTAGCTGACGATCGGCAGGCCGTCAGCGCCAATGGCGATCGAGGTGTGTTTCCCCACGGAGCCAGTGGAGTCGAGGGTGGTGGCTGAGCCACTGGGGCAAGAGATGTCGCCGCAGTGGAACAACTTGAGGTCCAGGTGTGTGGGGTCGTAGTAGCTGATGATGGCGCGGTTGTCGGTGCCAATCGCTGTCGACGTGTAGCCGCCTACTGTGAAGGGAGTGTCAACGGTGCTGATGCTGTCGATTCCGTATCGGGTGGCCACTCCCACGGTGTTGCATACCCATTTGGTGCCGTCCCAGCGGGCTACCTGGCTGGTGGCGCAGTTGAGGCTGCCGAGACTTTGTCCGAGGTTGGCCACGGATGCTTCAACTTCGCCGATGCGGGTGCCGAGTGCGGCGTCGGCGGGTTGGACTATGAAGTCGTCGTAGCGTTTGAGGAAGGTGACTGACTGTCCGCGGGTGACGGCACCGTCGGGGTTGAAGTGCGTGGCGTCGGTGCCGGTTGTGATGCCGTTGCTGAATGCCCAGTTGACAGGGGCTTCGTAGAACGCTCCGGGTACGACGTCAACGAACGGCGATACCGCCACCGCTAGACCGGGCACGACGAGGGCGAGGGCGATTATCAACGCCCCGAAGCGCACCTTGGTGAATCTCATCGGGTGGTCCCCTCTTCGCCGACGTGTGCGTTTGCTACCGATCAGCGCACATGCCGAGAATCGGCAGAATGCCAAACATTGTGAGGACCCACGCCCCGGCACCTCGCGGCAGGAGGTCAGCTGGGGTTGGTCTCAGGCGATCGCCGGTGCCTTGGCCGGTTGGCCGGCCTTCCACACGTGGGTGACCCGGTCTGGGTCGCCCCACACGCTGTGGTCGTCGAGAGGGTTGGTGTCGAGAGCGATCACGTCGGCGGTGAGACCGGCCCGGAGCATGCCGGTGGCCGGAGCCTGGGGGCCGAGGGTCTCCGGACCGCGGGCGGTGGCAGCCTCGATTGCCTCAAGGTCGGTCATGCCGGCGTCGATCAAGTGGCGGACCTCGAGGCTGTTGCGGCCGTAGGTGGTGCCCGACACGAAGATGTCGCATCCGGCAGCGATCCTCACACCCTTGGCTATGGCCAGCTTCAAGGCCTCGGCGTGGCGGTCGGCAACCATCACCATCTTCTCGGCCACATAGCCGGGAAGCGAGTCGAGTTTGTCGACCAGGTCGGCGACCACGAACCGGGTGGGCACGAGCATGGCGTCGGCGGCGAGCATGGCGTCGGCTGCTTCTTCGTCGAGGTAGCTGCCGTGTTCGATGGTCTTCACCCCGGCCCGCAGTGCAGCCATGATCCCGGGTTTGCCGTGGCAGTGGGCGGCCACCCAACGTTCGGCCCTGGCGGCCTCACCGACGATCGCGGCGAGTTCCTCATCGGAGAATTGTTGATGGATCGGATGGTCGACCTCCGACACGACCCCGCCCGACGCGCAGATCTTGATGACCGACGCGCCGTTGCGAAGATTGCGCCGGACGGCCCGGAGGACCTCGGGCACGCCGTCGCACAGGTAGGCGAAGCCGTTGACGTCTTCCATCTGGTGAACCCAGTCGAGCGGCAACGAGTGGACGTCGCCATGGCCCCCAGTGGTCGACAGGATCGCGCCGGCTGCGTGGATGTTGGGCCCGGGGATCGAGCCCTCGTCGACCGCTTTGGCGAGGTGGATGCCGGGCCCGCCCGCGTCGCGCACGCTGGTAATTCCACCGGCGATGGTGCGGGCCAGGTCGGCGGTGGCCCTCGCCGCGCTGATGACCGGATGGGTGAGAGCAAGCTTCTCGAGATCGACCACCGGCATGCCCATGAAGTGGGCGTGGCAGTCCCACATGCCCGGCATGACCGTGCCCACCTCAACGGTGGTGTCGCTGCTCGTGGGAGAGGGGGCTCCGGATCGTGGCCCGGCGTAGTCGATGCGGCCGCCGTCGACCACCACCACGGCGTCGTCGTCCGGTTCACCCCGGCCGGGGATCATCAGGTCGGCGACAATTCGAAGGGTCACGGGTAGCTCCTCAGGATGGTGGGTCGGGCCGGAATCGATTTCAGCCAAACTCCAAGCCGGTAGCCACGATGTTGACATGAGCGACCTTCAGATTGGCATGATCGAAACTGAAGTAGCTGATGATTGGCAGGTTGTCCTCGCCGATGGTGATCGACGGATAGCCGCCTACAAATCCGCTCGTGTTGAGTGCAGTGGCGGTGCCGGTGGTGCAGGCGGTGTTGTCGCAGCGGAACACTTTGAGGTCATGGTTGGTGTTGTCGTAGTAGCTGATGATCGGCAGGTTGTCGGCGCCGATGGTGATCGAGGTGTCCCGGCCGACGTCAGCAGTGG
>CAZDYO010000086.1:0-8124 GCA_964509555.1 uncultured Acidimicrobiales bacterium | reverse complement strand
AGAAACTCACCGAGATCATCAAACGCGCAAACGTTGCCTGACACGGCACTAGCCGACCGCAGACGGTGACGGTTGCCCGGCCGCCGACTTGTCACTCTTCGTGACAATTTGATACTTTTCGCGGCCAGTCGAGATTCCGGGAGGTCTGATGCGGTTCACCAAGTTTCGTTTTGTGGCGTTTGTGCTGGCAGTGGCGGTTCTTTTGCCGTCGGTAGCGGTGGCGGTGTCGCCGTTCGTCGATGTCGTTCCCGGCAAGTTCTACGAGGCCCCGGTCAACTGGGCGTTCAGCAACCACATCACCACCGGCAAGGACGCCACCCACTTCGACCCCAACGGCGCGGTCACCCGCGGTGAAAGCGTCACCTTCCTGAAGCGTTACAACGACAACATCGTCGGCAAGACCCTGGGCCAACTGTCGTGCTCCACCGACCAGGTGGCCCACTGGAACGGCAGCGCCTGGGTGTGCTCCACAGCGAGCTTGGCGGAAACGGTCACTGCCCAGAGCCGACAGGTCGACAACACCGCCAACGTCGGCAGCTACGCCACGATGGTGATGGGCGCCAACGGCCTTCCGGTGATCGCCCACTACGACCGCACCAACGGCGATGTGTTGGTCAGCGCCTGCAACGACCAGCAGTGCGGCACCACCGCCAACAGCATTCTTGACTCGGCCAGTGTTGTCATGGACATCGGGTTCGACATTTCCGGAACCATCGCCTCCAATGGATTCCCGCTCTTCACCTACAACAACTGGACGAACCACACTCTGAGGGCCTTCGCCTGCACCAACGCCACTTGCAGCGCCGGCAGCGGAATCGAACTCACGCCGCCATCCGCTGGGATTGAGAACGACTTCACCTCTGTGGCCCTGGGAAGCGACGGCTTTCCGGTGATCAGCTACCGGGATGGTGGGGTGCTACGAATCTTCCACTGCACCTCCGCTGACTGCGGGGCGGCCTCCGGAACCCCCGCTGGCTCCTCGACTGCGGTGAACCCGATCACCACCGGAACTCTAGAGGGCACATCGATCGCCATCGGCACCGACGGATTCCCGATCGTCGCCTTCATCGAAAACGGCAACCCCGAGTATCTCTGGGTGTACCACTGCTCCAACGTGGACTGCACCAGCGGGACCACCCGCAAACTGGACACAATGACCATCGCGTCCGGCGCTACCACCTCAGGCCCTCCGGTGAAGGTGATGATCGGCTCGGACGGCATGCCGGAGATCGCATACGCCGACATGCTCAACAACGACGTCCGCTTCTACCACTGCAACAACGTCGCCTGCTCCTCCGGCACCTCGCGTGTTCTGGCCAGCACCGGCACGCTGGGCTGGTATATGAGCGCAGCCGTTGGAGTCGACGGGCTACCGGCCATCGCATACACCGACGCCAAAACGAATTCGGACCTCGTCTTCTACCGATGCCGGGACGTGGCCTGCACTTCCGGGTTCGCCACAGCGATCGATACTGCCGGCGACACCGGCTACGACCAGTCGATGGTCGTCGGCGCCGACGGCCGCCCGCTCATCGCCTACCAGGACTTCAGCAACACGGCGTTGCGGACAGCCAACGTGAACATCACACCGACCGGGGTGGCATTCGGCTGACGAACAACCCGGTCACTCTGAGTGTGATAGAAACTCCCGGTCGTTTGTCACACAAGAGGTCGGGAAATGAAGTTGACCAAGAAACGTCTCGCCATGGGGATCATGGCGTTCGCGCTGCTCCTACCGGGCCTGGCGGTTGCGGTCTCGCCGTTCGTTGATGTCATACCCGGCGCGTTCTACGAAGACTCAGTGAACTGGGCGTTCAGCAACGGCATCACCACCGGCACCGACGCCACCCACTTCAACCCCGATGGAGCCGTAACCCGCGGCCAATCAGTCACCTTCCTCAAACGCTACGACGACAACATCGTCCAACCCGCCATCACTGGCCTCGGCAACACTGTCGGCAACTCACTCGGCCAACTCACATGCGGCGCGGGACAGGTAGCCAAGTCTGACGGCACCAACTGGGCATGCGGCAACGACATCGACACCACCATCGCCGACACCACCATCCCCAACACCGACACCCTCGCCGGCCTCGGATGCGCCACCAACCAAGTAGCCCGCTACGACGGCACCAACTGGGTATGCAACACCATCACCGCCCACTACAGGGTGGCGCCCGGAACGACAACGAAGGTCGATTCCGCGATCTCGTCAAGCGCCTACACGTCCATAGCTGTCGGGACTGACGGGTTCCCGGTCGTCAGCTACTACGACAACACCCTCCGTGACCTCAAAGTGGTCCACTGCGCCAACGAGACCTGCTCCTCCAAAGATACGCCGGTCACGCTCGACAGCATCGGAGACGTCGGCCGGTACACATCGATCACCATCGGATCCGACAACTTCCCGATCATCAGCTACCTCGACGCCACCAACGCAGACTTGAAGGCCGTCCACTGCACCGTTGCAACATGTGCCACCTACGACACGCCGGTCGTGATTGATGCGACCGCTGCGTCGGGCATGAACTTCACAGCGCTTGCCATAGGTGCCGGAGGATTGCCGGTGATCGCCTATCGCGGCACCAGCAACAACGTTCTAAGAGCGGTTGAATGCACCGATCCAGGATGTCTTGACCACTACCGAATCATCACTCTCGACTCCACCACCAACAACAACTACGAGGGATCGATTGCTACCACCAATAGCGGCCGACCGATCGTCAGCTATCGCGGAGGGTCAACCGATGTGCTGGTGTCAGCGATCGAATTGGTGATGACAGGCATTTCGTTCGGCTGACGACCGGCCGGGTTCTCCCCGGCCATCCTCAGCTGATCCAGCCCTTGACCTTCTCGATCAACTCGAGGCGGTTGGCTCCCACTGGCTGCACCGAAAGGTGGGTCACACCCGACGCCCTATAGGCCTCCACGCGGTCGCGTACCCAACCCTCGTCACCCACCATCGCGGTGGCATCAAGGAATTCCTGGGGAACGGCGGCCATGGCCTCTTCCTTCTTGCCCGACAGGTAGAGATCCTGGATGGTGGCCGCGGCGTCTTCGTAGCCGTATTTGCGGAAGATGTTGTTGTAGAAGTTCTTGCCACGCGAGCCCATGCCACCCACATACAGGGCGGTCATGAAACGGCCACCATCACGAATCTGGGCGGCCTCGTCCTTGTCGTTGGTGATGGCCAGAGTGCCGCCGGCCACGATCTCCATCGGTGGCAACGATGCGTCACGCTTGGCGTTTCCGGCGGCGATGGCATCGCCCCACACGTCGGCGGCCTTCTCGGGATGGTAGAAGACCGGCAGCCACCCGTTGGCCAATTCGGCGGTCATCTCGACGTTCTTCGGACCCAATGAAGCGATGTAGATCGGGATCGATTCGCGCACCGGGTGGTTGATCAGCTTCAGCGGCTTGCCGAGGCCGGTTCCCTGATCCTCGGGCAGCGGGAGGTCGTAGCTTGGGCCGTGGTGGACCACCTTTTCGCGGCGCCACACTTGGCGGCAGATGTCGATGATCTCGCGCTGACGACCGAGTGGCCGGTCGTAGGGGACCCCGTGCCACCCCTCGATCACCTGCGGGCCTGAAGCACCGAGACCGAGCACGAATCGACCGCCCGACACGGCGTCGAGGCCGGCCGCGGTCATGGCGGTGAGGGTGGGGGTGCGGGAGTAGACCGGGAAGATCCCCGAACCAAGTTCCATGGTGTCGGTCCTGGCGGCCAGGTATCCGAGGATGCTCACCGCGTCGAAGCTGTAGAGCTCGGCCACCCAACCGACATCTACTCCGGCGCTCTCAAGATCGTGGGCTTCGGCAGCCGCGGCCTTGGGATCGCCCATGTAGTTGATCGCCATCGAGATCTTCACTGGTTTCACCTCTGGGTTGGTGGGTGCGTAGGGTCAGCATGCCCGCTGACTCGGGAAACGGCCAAATGGCATCGGGAGGAACCGTGAAGACATACGGACGCTACGAGGGAACGATCGGCCGAACCATCGCCGACTCCGAGCCATGGTTCGAGGAGCCACCCCACCCGGGAGCCGACAAGCCCAATGTGGTGATCATCCTGCTCGACGACCTCGGCTTCGCGCAGCTCGGTTGCTACGGATCCAACATCGACACTCCAAACATCGACGCGCTCGCCGACGGGGGGCTGCGCTACACCAACTTTCACGTGACCCCGCTGTGCTCACCCACCCGCGCCGCGCTGCTCACCGGGCGCAACCACCACTCGGTCGGCATGCGGGCCGTGTCCAACTTCAACACCGGCTTCCCCCACATGACCGGCCACATCTCCAACCACGCGGCCACCGTGGCTGAGGTGCTCCAGGCCGAGGGCTACGCCACCTTCGCGGTGGGCAAATGGCATCTGGCCCCCATGGAGCAATGCTCGGCGGCCGGCCCGATGGCGCAATGGCCGTTACAACGCGGGTTCGACCGGTTCTACGGGTTCCTCGACGGCGAGACCGACCAATTCAGCCCGTCGCTCACATACGACAACCACATGATCGACCCACCCGCTCGGCCCGAAGACGGCTACCACGTGAGCGAAGACCTGGTCGACAAGGCCACCGAGTTCATCCACGATTCGGTTGGTGTGCGCCCCGACCGGCCGTTCTTTCTCTATTGCGCATTCGGCGCCACCCACGCCCCCCACCAGGCACCCGCCGAGTATCTCGCCAAGTACCGCGGCGTCTACGACCAAGGTTGGGACATCGCCCGCGAGCGGTGGTTCGCCCGCCAGATCGAAATGGGTCTGATGCCGCCCGACACCCAGCTCGCGCCCCGCAACCCCGGGGTCGACGCGTGGGACGACATGCCCGAGAACCAGCAGCGGCTCGCCGCCCGGCTGCAGGAAGCCTTCGCCGCGTTCCTCGACCACACCGACGACCAGATAGGCCGTCTCGTCGATGGGCTGCGCGACATGGGGCGCCTCGACAACACCATCATCACCGTTCTCGGCGACAACGGTGCCAGCCAGGAGGGCGGCCCGTTCGGCGTGCTCCACGAAATGAAGTTCTTCAATGGCATCCTCGAAACACCCGATGAGGCCATCGCCCACCTCGACGAGATCGGCGGCCCCCACAGCCACTCCAACTACCCGTGGGGCTGGGCCCAGGCCGGCAACACACCGTTCAAGTGGTACAAGCAAAACACCCACGAAGGCGGGGTCCACGTGCCCCTCATCGTCCACTGGCCCGACGGAATCTCGGATGCCGGCGGGCTCCGCAAACAGTTCCACCACGTCAACGATGTGGTGGCCACCATCTACGAAACCCTGGGGGTCGAACCCCCCACGAGCCTCAAGGGCCTCGATCAAATGCCGGTGTCGGGTACCTCGTTCGCATACTCGTTCGATCTGCCCGACGAGCCCACCCGCAAGCAGGTTCAGTACTACGAGATGGTCGGCCACCGGGGACTCTGGCATGAGGGCTGGAAAGCCGTCACCCGCCACTCCGCCGGCACCGACTTCGAAGCCGACGTCTGGGAGCTGTACCACGTCGATCAAGACCCTTCAGAGTGCAATGATCTAGCCACGACCCACCCCGAGAAGCTCGCCGAACTGATCGACATGTGGTGGGACGAGGCCGACCGCCACGGAGTGCTACCACTCGATGACCGTTTGGCAGAGCTGTTCACATCAAGGTTCCGCGACAACTCCCCCCACCCGTCAGATCGTCACTACACCTATCGTCCTCCGATGGCGCCGCTGCCCTCACAAGCCGGCGCACCCATAGGTGGGCGCAGCTTCGACATGTCGGCAGCGATCGATCCCTACGATGCTGCCGAGGGGGTTCTCTACGCCACCGGCACCCAGAACTCCGGAGTGTCGTTCTTCGTCAAGAACCGGTATCTCGTGTTTGATTACAACGCCTTCGACAGCCACACAATTGCCCGTTCCATGAGGCCAATACCGTCCGGTGCGACCAGTCTTTCCGTTGAACTGAGACGGAACGACGACCGCAGCGCCATGGTCAGATTGCTCATCGATGGCACCGAGGCCGGCCACACCAACATTCCTTGGCTCATGGGCACGATCTCATCGGTGGGAGCCAGCATCGGCTACGACGCCGGCTCACCCGTGAGCCTCGAATACGCTGGGCCGTTCCCGTTCAACGGCAGGTTACGACAGCTCGACATTCAGCTTGTGTCCCGCCGCGATCAGATGGCCCGCGAAGCCCAGATGAGGGAGGGTCTGTCGAGGCAGTAGCCGACTCATCCCACGCCGTTTGGACCTACCAAGGATCTGACAGGCAGACTGACAACATGACGTCGACAACATCCACCTCCGACACTGAGCAAGCCGCAGTCGAGGCAGCACTCGATGCCCTCCTCGCCGCCCACGATCCGACCAAGGAGAGCTATGCCGAGTTCCGTGGGCATCAATTCGACCACGGCCTCGCGTGGGTGACCCATCCCGAGGGCCACGGCGGCCTCGGAGTGCGCCCGCAACTTCAACGAGTGGTCGACAAACGCCTTCGCGAGGCCGGCGCCGCCCCCCTCGACCCGTCGACCTTCTTCATCGCTCTGGCCGGACCCACCATCCTCACCCACGGAAACGAGGAGCAGAAGAAGCGCTTCCTGCGCCCGATGTTCACCGGGGAGGAGAAGTGGTGTCAGCTCTTCTCCGAACCCGGCGCCGGATCCGACTTCGCCGGGTTGGGAACCAAGGCCGTGAAAGACGGCGACGAATGGATCATCAACGGTCAGAAAGTGTGGAACACGTTGGCTCACATCGCCGACTGGGGGATGCTCGTCACCCGAACCGATCCAGACATGCCCAAACACAAGGGCATGACCTACTTCGCCCTTGACATGCACGCGCCGGGTGTCGAGGTGCGTCCCCTACGCCAGATCACCGGCGAGGCCGAGTTCAACGAGGTCTACATGACCGACGTGCGGGTTCCCGACGACCTGCGCATCGGCGACCGTGGGGAGGGCTGGCGGGCCGCCCTCACCACCTTCATGAACGAACGCACCGCCATCGGGGGCGGCGGAGGCGGGGCTGCCCCCAAGACCGGAAGCGGACCAATATCGGTGCTCGTCGATATCTGGAACAAGCTGCCCGACACCGAAAGAACCGAGGCCAAGCGTGATCAGGTGATGAAGCTGTGGGTCGATGCCGAAGTGCTGCGTCTCACCAACATTCGGGCCGGACAGAACGCCAGCAAGGGTCAACCAGGCCCGGAGGGTTCGGTCGGCAAGATGATCGGCTCCGAACTCAACAAGGACGTTTTCTCCTTCTGCATCGAACTACAGGGCATGGCCGGCCAGATCGGCTTCGACTACACATACCGTCGCCCGGGTGGCGTCGACCTGAGCGGTGGCTCCGGATCCGTCGGTTACGCCTTCCTGCGGGCTCGTGCCAACTCGATAGAAGGCGGTACCTCCGAGATCATGCGCAATATCCTCGGTGAACAGATCCTCGGTCTTCCGGGCGAACCGCGGGTCGACAAGGGTATCCCCTGGAAGGATGTGGCCCGCAACTGAAGCCTGACCCGCCGCGTCCCGCGGCGGCAAAACCGGCCTCATGTGAGCCCGGAGAACATTTTTCGCGGTTCAGCTTGCAATGCGAGCCGGTTTGGACGCAGTATCCCCAAGCCACCGAGCGAGTCCACACGTCGGAACGGCGCGCGGAAGTTGAGTCAAGTCCATGGATTTCGAAGGCCAGAGCGAAGTCGGGTCATGAGAGGGCCCAACGACAACTTTGCCTCGGTTCTTCAGCAACGCACCGCGGCCAGATTCTCAGCTCCATGCCTGATCGTGCCGGACGGGCCGACCATCACTTACGGCGAACTCTACGACACCGCGGCCCAAATGGCGTCAGCTCTCACCGAGTCCGGCGTAGAACCCGGAAGCCGGGTGCTGGTGCAGGTCGAGAAGTCGCCCTGGGCCGTGGCCCTCTACTTGGCATGCCTCCAATCCGGGGCAGTGCATGTTCCTCTCAACCCATCATTCACTCTCGCCGAGGTCGCCTACTACATCGACGACTCTGAACCGTCCATACTGATCGCCACCTCTGCCCGGGCGGAAAGCACCCTGGAACTCAACCCGTCAATTCCGCTTCTGACCCTCGACACCGATGGTTCCGGCACACTGATCGACCTTTCATCGTCTCTCAAC
>CAZDYO010000085.1:0-8150 GCA_964509555.1 uncultured Acidimicrobiales bacterium | reverse complement strand
TCTGGTCAATCTTCGCGAACCGAACCGGTGATATGCGTCGGTCGTTCGCATCGGGCTCTCTTCTTGCTGTGAGTCTCGGTTGGGTCACGGTGTCGCTGCTCATGAGAGAAGCGGTCGTTACGACCTGGATAGCTGGGCGACCGATTCGGCGAGGTCGGGCGGGTCCGGCCCGGACGGCGATCACAGGGACTGACATATCTGTCGGCAAGCTGTGGCTTCACGCGGCGGCCGATGAGGCGGCGGCAGTCACCGCGTTTTTCGATCTTGCGGTGCGCCTCGATCGGGTTGGTGCTCCGGAGGCGCTGATCAAACGTAGCCGCGCCGCGGCGACCGAAGAAGAGCGCCATGTCCGGGTCTGCGAGCGGATCGCCGTGAGCCTGGAATTGCATCCGGCGCCGGGTGGCGAAGTCTCTTTGCCTCATCCGATTGCCCCGGCTCCCGAAGTTGTTTGCGGCCGTCACCCGGCGCGGCGGCCGTTTGGCAGATCGGCCGAACTGGTTCGCCTCGCGGTGGAGTCGTTTCTCGACGGTGTCGTCGGTGAGGGCTTCGCGGCACAACGGCTATTCGCAGGGTCAGAGACCATGGCTGACCACCACAACCGGGGATTGCTCCGCTCAATTGCAAGAGAAGAGAAGCAACACGCCGCCCTTGGTGAAGACATTGTCGCATGGGCGTTCAATGAGCATCCGCTGCTGGTCGGCGCGGCGTTGAGCGCGGCGGCTCGTCGTCTTCCAGATGGTATGGAATTGCCGGCCGCATATCGCGAGTTCTGTGGGTCGGAGCTACGCAATGCGGGGCTGGTGGACGCCATCCGGGCCCGAAAGCTGTGGTCCCTCCAGAGGACAGCCGCTGTCGACTGGCTCGGTCAGTTGCTCCAAGGTTCGGCGGACAGTTCCGCATCGCAACCAACCAGAATGGCGTCATGACCCACCCGGCTACGACGACTCACTGAACACGATTGTGATGTTGACGACTGCGCCGGTTCTTTGCCAGCCACTGTCTGGGGCGTAGAGGAAATGCTCGCGGGTCAACTCGATAGCGGCCGGCTCATCTGAAGGTGGAGCACTGACCGACGTCACCACCACATCGTCGGTCATTGCAACAACCTCGGCTCCATAGACCTCGGACCAGTGACGCATCAAGGCCACGTGGTCGTTTGGAAAAGGGACGTAGTTCCAGCCTCCCCAAGATAAGAACTCCGGCGCTTCCCATCCGAATCGGGTCGGGAGCAAAGCGATCTCAACTGTGGCCGGGCGGTCTGGGCTGAGAGACTCGAACCCGTTGGCCAAATCCAGCGACGACTGAGCAGTCACGCCATCGTCTGCGTGGGCCTCGGCCGGGCGCAGCGTCAATTCCGATTCCACTTTCGGGAACTGGCTTGGTCGGTTCTCCCGAAGACGATGCCGATCTGGCACCGCACGACCCGGCCAACGCAGCCAACGATCCGGCCATGAGGGTCCACCGAAGACGCTGCATCCTTATGTCGGAGCGACGTTGTGCGGCAACCCGATTCGTACTTCGACGCCCGGCGACCAATGACAAATTGGATCGCCGTTGGGCGTGGGGAGTCCTGCCGCTTGAATCAGTTCGTCGTCGATGTCGAGCAGGTCGACGTGGTGGAGCGGCCAAGGTGCATGTTCGGCGAGTGCGGACCTAAGGCCTCGCCGCCGTTCGCTGTAGAGCCTCCAGCGTGCGGTCAGAAAGTGATCGAGGTCTCCGAGTTCGTCTGGGGCGTATGGGTCACCCACATGGACCTTGATGAACGAACTGGCTCCCCGGGGTCCCGGCCAACGGCGCCGGGTGGAGTAGGCCAAGGTGTCGTCGATCTGGTCGATGGTCATCTTCGACCAGTAGTACGGGAGACGGTAAGCGGTTCGTGCCACGACAACAGCGGCGAGTCGGGCTGCGTCGAGCGAGAGAAACCAGACGCCACGGGTGCCGTCGGGAGCGGTGGCATATGTGCGGACGTTGGTTTCGCAGAAGTGTGAGACCCACGGGACCGCCGGGCCCTTCGGTGGTCGTACTTCCATCAGAAACGGGACAAGCCCGACCCAGGCCCGATCGTCGAATGTGTCGACAACAAGCCCTTCGGGCAGGAGTTGTTGAACGATGGTGGGGTCGTAGCTCCAGTGCAGGAAGGTCAGTTGATCCCAACGATGGATCATCGATGCACGATGAACCTCGACCGGGCAGGCCGGGCCCATGTGCCGCGGGAATGCTTGAGACGTAGCGTTCATGTTGAAACCATACGACTGTATGAATTGTGCTCAAAGCGGGGGTGGTCCGGGGTGGCGGGGTGGTTGAAGCTGTCAGGCGGCGGGGTCGACCAACCGGCCGACGAACACCAACGCGCCGGTTTGCCGGTGGATGATCGCCCAGAGGAAGGGATGGTCGGCGACCACGGTCAGGTCGGCTGGGGGAGGACCAGAGACCCTGAACGTCATCGCGGTCACCGCAGCGGCCTCGGTCCCCTTCTCGTCGACGATCACCTTCGCACCGTGCAGTGCGCTGGTGATGAACAAGCCGGGCGCGATGTTGTCGAACCCGGCACGGGCACAAAACCCGAGTGGGCAGAGCCATCCGAAGAGGTCGCTCGGAGGCAGAGTCTGTTCCCACTTGGGAAGCGTGATATCGACCATCCCCGTCTCGGCTACCTCGGAGAGATTGGCCAACGAGGCCGCGTCGAGCGAAGCCTCAACGCCGGGGAGGCCATCAGTCTCGCGGGGGACCACGATCCACATGGCCAAGTCGCCCCCCTCATAGGGGAGTTCGACCGCGTCGGCATCTGCGAGACGCACGAAACGACGCGTGATCGGGATCCGGTCTCGCATGAACGAAGTGGTGACCGTCGATGCATCGGAGGTGGTGAACACCCCGGCGTTCGTGAGCTCCGGCAGAAACGGCTCGGCCCAGTCCGCCTTGAGATAGACGGTGTTGACCAGAGCAAGCCGCTGATCCTGAATCGCGCCTCCATCGACGATTGTGGGAATGAGCCCGCGGGTGGTCTCCGCCACCCAGTTGTTGATCACCTCGGCAGCGGCCGGCCCGTCGCTCATATCGACAGTTTCGACTGTCGCCCCGTAGTGAGCGGCAGCGGTGTCGACGAACGCCGGCAGCGGGGAAAAGTTGACATCAGGGAAGAGTCGGTTGGCCACCTCGAGGGTCGTGGGGCCAACCGATGCGTCGGCCAACATGAGACTTGCCGAGTTGGCCGCGGCATCACGGCCCTTGGTGGGGAAGGCGAATATCTCGTCGAGCGCGGCGGCGGTGTCGGTTGACGCTCCAGCGCGGGCCAGGCTGAACGCGACACCGATACTGACCGGGCTCGAGACGGCGTTGCCATCGAGGTGCCGGTGGAAGTCCCAGCCGGCATCGTTGATCCCGTTGACCCATTCGTCGACCGGGGCGCTAGCGCTGGCCGCGGCACGATCCACGCCTGCAGCCACCGGGCCACCGGACTGCGACGCCGCGGTAGTCGTGGCGCTCGGCTCGCCGGCTGTGTCGACCACCGCTGAGTTGGACGACCCGCACGCCGAGCCGATCATCGCGAGAGACATCAACAGTGCAATCGATTTCGTCATGGTCATACGACGACACAGATGCCGGTCTGGTTCCCGGCGAAGACGTGAGTGCTCGGGTGATGCCGCGATCTGGGCGTCGTCTTTGTGGTCGTTCGGGATCGCAAGACGATTTCGATGTCGGATGCTCACGCTACTGTGGATCTCTCGCAGCCAGCGGCTGCCTCCTGACCGTCGATACGGGAGGCCGGCTCAATGGCATCAATCACCCGACTCGTCCCTGCTGGCTACGTGGCCCATTTCAATCCGCGGTCGGGGATTGGATTACTCGCGCTGGGATCTTCAAGGGTTCTGTCATCTGGCCGGCTGAATAGTGGCCGGGTCGGCCAGCTTCCTTGTGGAACCAACCGGTGCAAGGTAACTTGTGAACGGTGACGAACCATTCATTGCAGCCAGCGCCAGAAAGCACGGCATTGCCGACGCCATGAAAGCCCGCCCTCATTATCGGAGGTGATGAGAATGCCCCGGAGTGTGCAGGAGATTCTCGATCAAGCCGACGAACTGGCGGCTCGCTTTGAGGACCACGAGCCAAAGTACAGTGCGGGAGTCGACGCCGACGCTCTTCGGCGGCTCCGCATGGCTTTTCAGAACCGTGCAGCTGCCGAGAGACATTTGGCAGATGCGGTCACGTTCGCCAGGGAGGAAGGCCACACGTGGGCTTCCATCGGTGCGATGGTGGGCACGTCCGGTGAGGCCGCGCGCCAAAGATATGGCCAACGAGTAGCCCGGAAGTGACCATGTCTCGGGGTGCATGTGCTCAGCTGAGGTCGAGGATCGATACCCCGTAATCAGCTCGGGAATCTCCCGGACGGGACCGAGCGCGATCGTTGGAATGGCAGAGCATTCGCAGGTCAGTGGTGGTTATCGGTGTTCGCTGCTCTGCTTGGTAGACGCCGTCAGCCGCGCGTGCCGAGCGTTGTTCTAGTCGCGAGACCGTAGGTTCGAATCCCGGTCCTTCCTCCAAAGTCTTCTGTTTCGAACTCAGGTGGGAAAGCCCCGGCCTCGGTAGCTCGGGTCCTTATTGTTTGCGCACCGTGCCGGGTCGTGTTTTCCTCTGCTGCCTTGATGGCCGACACCTTGAAATCAGGATCGGACCTTCTGAATGGCCGCGGCCTATCGTCGGGTATGAACGAACCCGTCGTGAGACGCATGAAAGTCGGTGTTCAACTCCCAGAGGTTGAGTGGGAGGTTCCGTTTCCACAGCTGATCGAGATGGCCCAGGCGGCGGAGGCTGTCGGGTTCGATTCGGTGTGGTACGGCGACCATCTGATCTATGACCTCCCGGTGGGCGCTCGAGGGCCATGGGAGGCGTGGACGACGCTTGCCGCGATAGCAGCGACCACGTCGACAATCGAGTTGGGACCCCTCGTTGCGTCGACGAGTTTCCACGCTCCGACAATGCTGGCGAAACAGGCGGCGACGGTCGATGCGATTTCCGAAGGCCGGCTCATCGTTGGCCTCGGGGCCGGCTGGAATCGACGCGAGTACGACGCGTTCGGGTTTGCATACGACCGCAGAGTGAGCAGGTTCGCAGAGGCCTTCACGATCCTTCGGACATTGTTGCGGGAAGGCGAGATCGATTTCCACGGCGAGTACTACGACGCCGACCGGTGTGTTTTGCACCCCCGTTCGCCCCGCGAGAACGGGCCGCCGCTGATGATCGGCTCGATTGGTGATCGCATGCTCGACATCACACTCCCCTACGTCGATGCGTGGAATATGTGGTGGAGCCAGTATGGAAACAGTGTCGCCGGTTTCATCAAGGAGAAGGAGCGTGTCGACGCTCTGATCGAAGCGGCTGGTAGATCCGCTTCCGATGTCGAAGCCACCAGTGCCGTCTTTGTTCAACTCGAGGGCGGTACGGGACGGCAGATGGGGGACTTCGTCCGTGACGGTGACCTGGCGGCCATCACGGGCTCCCCGGACGAAATCGCTGATCAGTTGCGAGAGTTCGAAGCTGCAGGAGCGGCTCACGTCCAACTCTGTGTCGACCCGATAACCCCCGCGAGCATCGAATGGCTGGGCGATGTGCTGAGCGAGTTCCGGCGACGCTGAGGATCGGCCGTCTGGCTCGGCTCGTGAAGTCCTTGTGGGCTCGGACTCGTTCGATCTCGTTGACCAAGAGATCGACAATAAGCTGGTTCATGCTTGCGCCTTGCACCCGGGCGACGGTTTCGGCTTCGTCAGCCAACTCACTGGGTAGACGCACCGTTGTCTGCTTTGTCATGACTGCATGACATCAAGACAGCGTGAGTCGAAAAGATCTCGTACTAGCCGATCTGTCGCCAGCGGAATGGCCGTTGGATCCCGTGCTGAAAAACCGGCGGTGAAATCGCGAGCAGTCTGACAGGATGGTCCAGTGATCAGTTTCGAGGATGCCTGTGTGAGCTTGCCGGCGGGGACGGCATTGCTTTCTGAACTCGAGGCGCGCGAGCGCGATGACATCACCTTCACCTGGCTTGAGACACCTATCGGCAGCTTTCCAGAGGCGGTCGACGCGGCTGTCGCTGCGGTGAAGTCGATGACCTTTGGCGACCTGTGTTCGGCGGCGGTGCATGCGGAGTCGATGATTGGTCCTTGGGCTGTGGATGCCGCTGAGTCAGCTGCGGCCGCCTATGGCTGCGCCGAGCAGCGCCGGCCGATAGCGGCTGCAATTGCGAATCGTTTCGACACCGAGTTGCACGCGCCCATGGATCCGGCCGATCAGCAATGGTGGAACTCCGCGATGCGGCCTGGTCTGGTAATCGATCTTTCTCCGCTCTTCGAGAACTTCGACCGTGTCTATGGCAGCGGCGAGTTCACCTGGGCCGGCCTCCGGACGGTGACCGACCCGCCGGCAGAGGTGCACGATGATCTGATCAGAGTATGGGAGATGGTCCCCGGACCGATCAGTCGGTGGCGTCTTCCCATCCGGCCCGGTATTCGCGTTCATGAAGTGCACCGTCCGGAGGATTGGGTGGCGCTCGTGGAGGCGCATCCGAGGAGAGCCTGTCGGACCCACCACGGCTGGGAGTTACCGGGCCCGAATCAGGACATCGATCGATCCGGCCTGCTCGGAGTGCCCGGCCAACGGGCGGCGGTTGGTGAGATGTCAGCCCACCTGCTGCCGGACTGGGCGAGTGTCGCCGAGTCGTTCGATGCAGTGCATTTGAGCTGGGCCGGGTTCATCACGACTGAGGGGTGCGTCACCGACATGGGCGACGGCGCGGTCACAATGCTGCGCTACTGGGGAAGCGAACGAACGCTCTGGCTGCACGACTGTTTCACCGAGCCCGAGCCCCTCAACGCGCCGGCCTTGTCGGGTCGCGTCAACGGCGATCTCGGCATCAGTTGTCGGGGCGACGAGCCGCGACGAACCTCGGATCGCGCTCTGCTCGACCGATTACTCGGGCGATAATCCCCCCTGGCCATCTGGGCGAGGCTTGTTCGCCTCGGTGGGGCAGAAACCTCAGACCGGTGGACTTTCCATGATTCGGAATATACTTTGCCATATATGGAAAGAAGATCCACTCCGAGCCTGTTGCCGATCCTGCGGTCCCAGCAGCAGGGCGAAGTCTTGGCGCGTCTGCTCGGTGATCCCGAACTGGAAGTCAGCCTGACGGATCTCGCAGGACTCGTCGAGGCCCCCGTCAGTTCGGTCTACCGCGAAATCGAGCGAGCCGAGACGGCGGGGCTCGTCACCAGCCGCCGGATCGGGAACACCCGGCTCGTACGCGCCAACACTGATAGTCCCTACTACGAGGGTCTGGCCGATGTGCTGGTCAAGGCGTTCGGGCCGCCCGAGGTGCTGGCCGACGTGCTCGCGGGCATCGACAACATGGACTCCGCCTACGTCTTCGGATCGTGGGCGGCACGCTTTCACGGTGACACCGGCGAGCGGCCCGTGGCCGACATCGATGTCCTGGTGCTCGGTGCACCGGATCGCGACGAGCTGTACGCCGCCGCATCGGCCGCTGAATCGAGGCTGGGGCGACCGGTGCAGGTCACCGTTCGCTCCGCCGATTGGCTTCGCACCGGAACCGGCAACTTTCATGCCACGGTCAGCCAACGGCCACTGGTGCCGATCGAACTCAGGAACGATCGAACCGTGCCAGATTCCCGCTCTCACTGATCAGCCGAGCTCCGCCCACAGCTGACCTGGCGGTCTCAATCGCCCACGACGCGTCCTCGGCGGTGATCTCCGGAGCCTGAGGGTCGAAGTATTGGGCAGTGTGGCGGGTTCGACGGAAGCGTTCATAAGTGGGTTTCGCAAAGGCTTCGATGTCATCTGAGAATTGCGCTGACACGGCGTCTTCGACAGTCACATGTGAGCCGTCGCCGCCGGTGGCACGAAGCCCCTGCCGGGCCAGCAAAGATTCAGAGGCCATCCGGTAGGCGTCGTAGGCAGCGACGAACGCACCGTCGATGTCGCCACCGTCGAAGCCCGCGGATGCGGTCGTGAGACGCCGCGTGGCCCGACTCAAGATCAGATCAGCGGATTCGGCGCTGCCCTCGAACGCAACCGACTCCAGTCGGCCGGCACCGATCAGATATTCGACGGTCCTCCGACCCTGTTCCCATGTGGACACGCCC
>CAZDYO010000084.1:0-8156 GCA_964509555.1 uncultured Acidimicrobiales bacterium | reverse complement strand
ACGGGAGGTGATGAAGGCTCTGGCCCGGGCCATGCGGGGAACGGCGGCCGAGCGACAGAAACTGCTGGGGGTTGGCGAAGCCGCGTGTCGTACCGCAACCGCCGCCAACCGGTCGATCACCGTGTCGCCCACGGCCCCCGCCATCGAGCGATACACCGGTGTGCTGTTCGACGCGCTCGATGCTGCATCTCTCAAGTCGGTGGCCCGGCGACGCCTCAACGCCAGGGTCATGATCTTCACGGGGCTGTGGGGAGTGGTGTCCCCCGAGGACCTGATCCCCGATTACAAGATTAAGATGGGCGCGTCGCTCCCCCGGCTCGGAAAGCTGTCCACATGGTGGAGAGCGCGGCTTTCGCCGGTGCTCGATGAGGTCGCCCGCGGCCGGGTGTTGTGGGATCTGAGGCCGAAGGAGCACGCGGCGGCCTGGAGGGTCGGCGACACCCCTTCACATCTGGTCACGGTCGAGTTCCTTGAAGAACGCCCCGGCCGCGGCCTGGTGACGGTGTCCCACTCGAACAAGCTGCTCAAGGGAGCTCTCACCCGCCATCTCGTGTCGCTGGCCGACCCGGTGATCGACTCGCTGGCCGACTTCGAGATCGACGGATTCAGATGGGACCCCGACTCGACCACGACCACGGGCGGGCTGACAGCCACCCGGGTGGTGAGACGCCTCAGTTGACGATGCCGGCACCGGCGCTGGGTAGGAGACGCCAACCGCCGATCATCGCCGAATCGACCTCGGCATCGACCATCGCCACCACACATCCACCGAACCCGGCTCCGGTCAGCCGGGCACCGTGAACCCCGGGAGTTGATTGCATCCTCTCAACCAGTTGGTCGAGTTCGGGGATCGACACCTCGAAATCGTCTCGCAGACTGACGTGGCTCTCGTTCATCAGCCGTCCGAGGGTGGCCGCATCACCGGCGGTCGCCGCGTCGACAGCCAACCGCACCCGACCGATCTCGGTGATCACATGGCGGGCCCGGCGCCGCTCCACACCGTCAAGTTCGCCGAGTCGGTCGATGGTCGCATCTCGCAGGGGCCCGATGGTGCGTTCGGCTGCTTCGCAGTCGGCTCTCCGGTCGGCGTACTCCGACGCGGTGAGGCGTCGTGACACGCCACAATGAATGGCGTGGACGGCTGTGCCGGCCGGCAGCGCGACCGGCCCCACCGTCTCGTGTCGGCAGTCGATCAGCAGCGCCGACCCGGCCACTCCGGCGGCAATCGCCAATTGGTCCATGATCCCGCATGGCACGCCCGAGGCCCGGTGCTCGGCTCGCTGACACAGTCGTGCCAGTTCCAGAGGTGTGCCAGTGAACCCGGCCGCGAGAGCGACGGCTGTCTCGAGCGAGGCGCTCGACGACAGCCCGGCGCCCACGGGCAGTGTGGTGGTGATCCCACCGTCGAATCCGATGGTGGCCCCCATTTCGGCCAACACCGCAGCCGGGTATCGCGACCACACCGGGATGCGGTCGGCCACGGATTCGACCGGCAACTCGATGGTTGCCGCTTCGGGCTCCGAGCCGGACCGGAGGCGAACCGCCCGGAGGGCGTCGCCGGTCGCTCTGGTGACCCGAATCGTGGTGCCCAGATCGACGGCCATCGGCAGTACGAGCCCACCGACGTAGTCGACATGGTCGCCAATGAGGTTGACGCGGCCCGGGGCGAAGACCGTGAGGGTCTCTCCGGGCACGGGTTCAGGAGGCTCGCATCTCAGCGATGCGGCGACGGGCCACCTCGAGATCGTCGGGGTTGGTGACCCCCACCCACGCCTCGTCGGTGGTGACCACGCCGACAGTGAACTCGCCGGCGTCGCGCAGCACGGCAACCTCAGCCGGGAGCAGGTATTCGGTCTTGGGTTCGTCGCCATGATCGCGAAGGAACTTGGCGAATCCCGCTTCGAGGTCGGTGAAGATCCGCTGGGGGAAGGCCCAGAAGTTCATCGACGCCACCGCATCGGGGGCCAGCACGCCCTCGGGGTCGCGGCCCGTGATGCTGCCGTCGTCACGCCGGCCCACACCGTGGGTTTCTGTGAGCCCGACCATCTCCGTGCCCTCGATCCGGCATATGCCCCGGCTGACCTCGCCGATCTCGGGCAACGTCCGATCGAGCCGGAAGCCCGCCAGAAGCACCCGATCGCTGGGCAGGTCGGTCGCCGCGGCGACGACCTTGTCGTAGGTGGAGCTTCCGTAGTAGTCGTCGGCGTTGCACACGAGAAACGGCCCGTCGATCTCCGGTGCGGCCACGAGCACGGCCTGGCCGGTGCCCCAGGGCTTGTCTCGGTGGGGGCCGTGGGTGTCCTGGCAGACGTAGGCGATCTCCACATCGTGGGATCTGGACGCGATGTGTCGCTTGACGTCGTCGATGATGTCGGTACGGACCACCATCACCACCTTGTCGACGCCGGCGGCAACGGCATCGCCGATGGCGAAATCGAGAAACGCCTCCCCGTCGGGCCCGACCGAGGCAAGTTGTTTCGTGCCGCCGAATCGGGATCCGAGTCCGGCGGCCATGACCAAGAGGCTTACGTTCACGCCCACACAGTAGGTTCAGCCGATCGGATTGCCGTACATTTCGCCGAGCGGGTCGGATATCAACTCCATGCGGGCACCGTCGGGATCGCGGAAATACATCGAGGTCTCGATTACTTGGATATCGACACCGGCCGCCGTGAGCGCCTCCCGCTGCCGGCCCCATCTGTCGGGGCTGACGCTGATGGCCAGATGGTGGAGGCCGCCGAGCACCTCCGAGTAGGGGCCGAGGTCGAGACCGGGGAAGTCGAAGAACGCGAGCGCATTGCCGTGACCGATGTCGAAAAAGAAGTGGGTGGATCCCTTGTAGTCACGATTCTCGAAGAGTTCAGTGAGCGGGAACCCGAGCGTGTCCTGGTAGAAGGCGATGGTGCGCTCGACATCGGTGCACAGAAGCGCTACATGGTGAACACCGCGACCGGGGTCGGAGGGCCGGTCCGCAGCCGGCCGCAGATGCTCGCGACGCAGATGCTCCCACTCCTCACTGCGATCATGATCAGTCATTGTCACCTCTCATCGGCCCGGTTCGAATACGACCTTGATAGCGCCGTCGGCACGGTTACGGGCGGCAGCAAACGCCTCGTGGGCGGCATCGAGCGGAAACCTGTGGGTGATCATCACGTCGGCGATGGACGGGGTTCGAGCCAGAATCGCCGCCGCCGAGTCGACATCCCGACCAACCGCGGTGCGGCCGTACATCATCGACGGGATGATCTCGACCTCTTTCAGGCAGGCCGACATGTCGAGCGAAACCGGCGACCAGATGGTGCCCACGAGCCCGACCCGTCCGCCCACCCGGCACAGGGACACGGCCCGGGCGATCGACTCGGTGCCAGCCACGGCGTCGAACACGATGTCGTACTTGCCGTTGGTTCCCACAGAGGCCCCCAACCGGTCGGCGGCGGCTTGCTGGTGGGGATGACGGGCCTCGATGTCGACACCGATCCCGTTGGTGACGCACACTGCGGCCACCGACAGACCGATCGGTCCGGCGCCCACCACGGCGACACGATCACTGCCCTCGACCCGGGCCCTGCGAACCGCGTGGACGGCAACGGCCAAGGGTTCGACAAGCGACGCGTCGGTGATCGACAGCCCGGAGGGCAAAGCCACGAGGGCCGCGGCGGGCACGTTGATCCGCTCGGCCATGCCCCCGTCGATGAAAATACCAAAGCCCGATGCGCCTTCGTGGCAGTGGTTTCGACTGCCTGTGAGGCATTGCCGGCAGTGTCCGCACGACACGATCGGCTCGATCGCAACTCGGGTTCCGTCGGGCGTGGTGCCGGCGAATTCGTGGCCCAGCACCCGGCCTTCGGCCATACCGCCGTCGATCATGTGGAGGTCCGACCCGCAGATGCCCGCGGCGACGATGTCGACGGTCACCCCACCATCGCCGTCACCGGGTGGTGGCGCGTCGACCAGCGTGGGTGTGCCATCGACAACTCGTATGGCTTTCATGCGGGCACCCGTCACCAGTCGATCAGGTCGCGCACATGGTAGGTCTCGTTCATCGACTTGACCGTGCGAGTGCCGTTGGACGATGCCCGCACCCGGGTGACCCCGCAGTAGTCAGGCAGCAAAGCGAACAGGTTGTCGAACTCAAGGATGGTCTTCACGAACACGTTGGTGACCATTCCGTGACAGAACACCGCCACCCGCTTCGAAGGGTTGGAACTGATGATGTGGTCGAACCCTCGGCGCACCCTCGCCTCGAAGCGGTCGTAACCGTCGCTGAAGATGGTGTCCATGAGGTCGCCCTCGAAGTAATGGGCGGTGTCGGGATCATCGGCGCGAATCTCCTCCGACGGGACGTAGGTGTGCGAGCGGTGATCCGACTCCTTGATGTCGTCGATTACTTCCACCTCCAAGCCGAGACGGGTGGCCAACGGCGCCGCGGTCTGGCGGGCGCGAAGCATCGTGGACGACACGATGTGGTCTATACCGAACGGCTCGAGGAGGTCGGCGACCCGCTCGGCCTGCAGTAGCCCGATCTCGGCCAGCTCCGGGTCGGCAACGCCGCCTTCCTCCTTCACTACCTGACGGATGGGACGACCATGGCGAATGATGTAGAGATCCACCCGCCGGAGGCTAGGGCGATGGCACCCAACCGGGCGAGACGACGCCGTAGTCTCGCGGGGTGACCGTGGACGCCGCATCGCGCAATCGAGCTGAACAGTGAACGAAGTGGTGGCCCTGATGATCCCCGGCGGCCCCCGGTTCGTCGAGGAGCTTCGGGCCGCGTGGGACGCCGGGGATGCAGTTGCACCGATCGATGTGCGACTGAGCGGCGCTGCTCTCGACGCGGCCATCGAAGCCATCTCCCCAACGGCGATCGTCGACCCCTCCGGCCGCACGCCCCACCACGGTCGGCCCGCGGATACCGGCGATGCCATAATCGTCAACACGAGCGGCACCACCGGTCGGCCCCGGGCCGCGGTTCTCACCCACGACGCCCTGGCGGCGTCGGCCCGGGCAACCTCCGAGGCCCTCGGGGTTGATCCCGGCTCCGACCGTTGGCTGGCATGCCTGCCGTTGGCCCATGTTGGCGGCCTCTCAGTGATCACCCGGGCGCTGCTCACCGATACGCCTCTCGAGGTCCACGACGGTTTCGACCCGGGTGCGGTCACCGAAGCCGCATGCGGTGGAGCAACGCTGGTCTCGCTCGTCGTCACCGCCGTCAGGCGGATCAACCCGACGCAGTTTCGCCGGATCCTGCTCGGCGGCTCGGCAATACCAGCCGACCGGCCGATCAACTCGGTGGCAACCTGGGGAATGACCGAAACCGGTGGCGGGGTGGTCTACGACGGTGTCCCCCTCAACGGCGTGGAGGTACGCGAGGTCGGGGGCGAGCTGCAGCTCAGATGTCCGATGCTGATGCGCTGCTACCGCGACGGGACCAGCCCGGTCACCTCCGATGGCTGGTACCCGACCGGAGATGCCGGCTCCATCACCAATGGTGTCGTTCGGGTTCGGGGGCGTATCGGTGATGTGATCATCACCGGCGGCGAGAAGGTCTGGCCGGGCCCGGTGGAGCGTGCCGTGGCCGCCGACCCCGGGGTGAAGGAGGTGGCGGTGGTGGGTCGACCCGACAAGGAGTGGGGCCGGGTGGTCACCGCTGTCGTGGTCGCCGCCGACCCGGCCAACCCGCCGAGGCTGGAGCGGCTGCGGAACCTGGTGAAGATGGAGCTGCCAGCATGGCACGCCCCCAAGCGACTCGAACTCGTGCGGGAGTTACCGCGAACGTCACTCGGCAAGATCCGCAGGAACTCGCTCTGATGTGTCGCTCAGGTGGGCATCACGTCGAAGGGGTCGATGCCCAACCCGGCCGCCGATCCGAGGGCCATCATGCCGGCGTCAATCCTCGGTGCCGGGCCGATGTCGGCTTCGAGCAGGGATGATGTGGCCAGACCGTGGGCCATGTCGATGCCGCTGGCGGCAGCAACATGAAGTGCGTGGGCCACGCCGATCGCGCCGTCGACCATGCTGGTGACCACCGCCGACGCACCGAACTCGCGGGCCAATCCGATGGCCCTCATGGCCAGGTCAGGCCCTCCGAGGGCCTGCGGTTTCACGACCACCACGTCGATCGAGCCTGTTCCCAGGGCCCTGGCGATGTCGTCGACATCACGCACCGATTCATCAACGGCAACCGGTATGTCGCTGTGTGAGCCGACGGCCGCAATCGCGTCGATGCCATCGGAGGGTTCCTCGCAGTATGACACTCCCAAGTCGGCCATCTGCCTCAGCGCCTCTATCGCCGTGTCGATCGGCCAGGCCCCGTTGGCGTCGATCCGCAACTCAACCCCCGGACCGACCGTGGCCCTCGCAACCTGGACTCGCGCCATGTCTGACACCAGGTCGAGCACGCCGACCTTGATCTTGATGCAGCGATGACCGACTGCGACGGCTGCTGCACACGACGACTCGACCATTTCGGGCTGCTCAGCCGAGATCATGGCGTTGACGGGGACGGCCCTCGCCGCGCTCCGGCTCAAAGCGGCCGCGATGGTGGTGCCCTGGCGTCTGGCGGTCAGGTCAGCCAATGCTCCGGCCATGGCGGCGCGGGCGTGGGGGGCGCGTTCGAGGTCGTCCAGGAGATGATCGAGCCGAGGGTCGGACGGATCATCAACCATCGACACGGCTGCCGACACCGCCGCCAGCGATGCCGCCGTCGAGTCGACGCTGGCGGGAGACCACCCAAGCATGGGCGTGGCCTCGCCCCATCCGGTGTGGGTGCCGTCGCTGATGCCCAGGAGCAGACCACTGCGGTGGCGGGTGTGGCCGCGGCCGGTGGACAGGACACTGCGCAGCGGCAACCTGAAGGGGCGAACGTCGGCGGTGAGACCGGTCATGTCGCCTCCACGGCCGAAATGTGGGCCCTGATCACGTCGACGACCGCTGCGGGTTGTTCGACATGGGCGGCGTGTCCCGCGCCCGCGATGAGTTCAACCATCGCGTTGGGCATGGTCGCCGCCAGCTCTTCGGCTATCCCGGTAAACTTGGGGTCCTCGTCGCCGGCGATGAAGACCGTGGGGATGTCGCACTCGGGCAGGCGATCGTGAAGCGGTTCCATGGCCCCGGTACCGCCGCCGCGAAGGCTCATGGCCAGACCATGGGGGTCGTTGGCCAAGCGTTGTCGTCGTGCCCGGTCCATGTGGGCCGATCCGAGACGTCGTTGGCCGGCGAACAGCGGCTTGGACATCCACTCGTCGACGAACCCGTCGAGCCCGGCGCTCTCGATGCGCTGCGCGAGCGCCTCATCGTCGGCCCGACGCCGGTCGCGTTGCCCGGCGTGGGCCAAACCAGCGGAGGCACCTATGAGCGCCAGCGACCTGACCCGGTCGGGCGCGGTGCAGGCCAGAGTGAGCGCCACCCGACCGCCCATCGAATAGCCGACCAGATCGAACTCGCGGTGACCCAGCCGTTCGCAGAGTGTGGAGACGTGTGCTGCCATCTGGTCGACACCGTAGGCGCCCACACGGTCGGGGATGCCGGACCCCCCGTGGCCCACCAGGTCGGGGACGATCACCCGATGACCTTCTGACAAGGGGACCGCCAACCCGGCCATGGTGGAGGCGTCACCGGTGAAACCGTGTAGCAACACCAACGGCGGCCCGCTGCCGGACACCTGCGCATGGAGGACCACATCGTGATCAACCTCCATGTCGAACCCCTCCGGCCCAACTCCGCTGGTCATCCGCAGGCCGCCTCCGATATGGCCGCGGCCAGACGACGATGCTGGTCGATGTCGGCATTGGGTTCGAACCTGACCAGGATCAGGTCGACGCCGGGGCGATCGTCGGCCATCGAGTCGCTGACCAGGAGACCGAGTTGACCGCTTGATTCGGCTATCGAGACCTGAACACCGGCGAACCCGTCGAGACCAGCGAGTTCGACACCATGGGAGGTGCGAAACAGACGGTCGAACCCCACGTCGGCCCCGTGGGACGCGATCGGCAGCATCGAGAAGATCTCGCCGCCGTCGTTGTCGACACACACCGCGGTGAGATGGACGCCGAGTCGACGCGCAGAGGTGAGCCCGCCGAGATCGTGGAGCAGATCGACATCGGCGGCGATCATTGCCACCGGGGACCGGCAAGGCGTCGGGCCGGGGAAGAGGGGGG
>CAZDYO010000083.1:0-8175 GCA_964509555.1 uncultured Acidimicrobiales bacterium | reverse complement strand
CGTCGACATCGTTGCCGGTGGACGACTTGATCGCGGCAGCGAGACGGGACTTCTGATCATTGGTGAGCTCGACTGCAGAACGAACCCGGGTCACAGCACGGTTGCGTGATGCCTAGCAACGCTCGACAAAAGCATCAATGATCTCTGGCAGATCTCTTCCCGGCCCTGCGGCCACGATCATCGAGACTGTGGCGTTGGTGACGGTCGAAGCCCGGCCCGAAAGCAGATCTTCGACGATCTTCTGTCGGCGTTCGATGGGTAGCTGGGGGTCGGAAAGCGTGCCGACGAGTTCGTCGTTGGCCCGTAGCGCGGCCGCGAAACGAAAGAGTTCGTCTTCCACGGCCTCGCTCTGGCCCTCGGCAGTGGCAACCGCCAGGACGGCGTCGGCGTAGCCGTCGATGCGGTTGTCAGCCATTGGCGCCGGCCACCTCGTCTATGTAGGCATCAACCAGGGCCCGCTGGGTGTTGGGGTCGAGGTTGGCATGGATGACACGTTCGGCGGCGCCAACCGCGATCTGGGACACCTCGGCACGAAGATCGGCCAGAGCCTGGGCACGACCGGCTTCGATGTCGGCGGCGGCGCGCTCACGCATCTCGGCGATGTCGGCCTCGGCGCGAGCGGAGAGCTCGGCCTTGAGTCGGTCGGCCTGGGCGCGGGCCTCGTCGATCAACCCGGCGGCTTCAGCCTTGGCACCGGCCAACTCGGCGGCGTGATCGGTCTTGATCTGCATGGCCTCGGCCTTGGCCTGATCGGCCGCCTCGAGATCGGTACGGATCTTCTCGGCACGCTGATCCATCGCTCCGCGAACGGCAGGCACACCCTTCCAGATCATGAAGATCAGCAGCACCATGAAGGCGCCACCACCCCAGATGATCTCGTTGGTGGCCGGGATGATCGGGCTGGGGGCCTCGATGCAGGCATCGAGGGCATCCTCGAACTTCTTGAGGGCCTCTTCGTTACCCGGCTCCTCGAGTGTCGCGAGCTCGCCAACGGCTTCCTGCGTATGGATGGCCTCGACGGCCGCGCATGAGCCAACCGTCTCCTCCGATGCGAATGCGGGTGCGGCCTGCACCGCAACCGCAGCCCCGGCTATCACGGCTGCGGCAGCAATGTGCCGAATCCTTCGTGTCATGGGTTTTGCCTTTTGCTAGATGCGAATTTTCGGACTGCTCGACTCAGGGGAGGAGCAGGATGAAGACCACGAAGCCGATCAGGGCGAGGGCTTCGGTGAAGGCGATGCCGAGGAACATGGTGGTACGAACCATGCCTGCGGACTCGGGCTGGCGGGCCATGGCGGTGATGGCGTTGCCAACGACCACGCCGATGCCGATGCCGGGGCCGATGGCCGCGAGGCCATAACCGAGACCGGCGCCAATGGCCTTGAGGCCTTCACGCATTTCTTCGGGCGTCGGGCCCGTCGCCTGTGCCAGAACGTTGAGCACTTGATTCTCCTAGTGTTTCTTTTTCTAGTGTTCGGGATGGATGGATCCGCCGATGTAGACGGCGGTGAGGATGGTGAAGATGAATGCCTGCAGGAAGGAAACGAGAATCTCGAATCCCGTCATGAGGATGAGCATGGCCCCGGGGGCCACGGCGCCCACGTAGGTGGAGTCCCACAGCACGGTGGACAGCACCGCGAAGGTGACCAGCAGAAGATGGCCGGCCACCATGTTGGCCCAGAGTCGGATGGCCAGGGAGAAGGGTCGGACCACGAAGGTGGACACCAACTCGATTGGCGTGACGATGAGGTAGAGGGCCTTGGGCACACCCGGCGGGAACAACGAGTTCTTGAGGTAGCCGCCCAGCCCCTGGGCCTTGACGCCGAGCACGTTGTAGATACCCCAGACCATGATGGCGAGGGTGATCGGCACGGCCATGCGGCTGTTGGCCGGGAACTGGATGAAGGGTATGACCTCGGTGATGTTCGAAAAGAGGATGAAGAAGAACATCGTGGTGAGGAAGGGGACGTACTTCTTGCCCTCGGGACCGATGGTCTGCATGACCACGGACTCCTCAATGAACTCGATGCCGGATTCGGCGACATGTTGAACACCGACCGGCACCAGGGATTCCCGCTTGCGACCGGCCAGCAGGAAGATCGCCATGGTGATGAGCATCGAACCCAAGTAGATGAGAACCGTCTTGTTGACGGCGAATGGGGTGCCGTCGAACCAGATGGCCGGCCACTCGAATAGGTGGCTCACCGGTGGGAAGTCGAGTGCGAGTACGTTCATTCTGAGCGCTCCGCGTTGGAAGTCGAGTGGGAAAGGATTGCGTGGCCGGGCTTCAACCCCGGGTGGGACAACGACGCCGCAACGTGTTGAGTCTCCCAGAGTAGAAGGCCGAGATGCGTGACCAGCAGGCTGATCGCGAATGGTACGACGGCAAACCAGCCGGCGTGGCGGATCGGCATCACTATTGCGGTGATGAGTCCGAGACGAAGGATGAATCCACCGAGGACCGCTCCCATCAGCAATGACGGGGAGATTCGGGCCGCGCTGGTGATGACCGCGGCACCGAGCACGAAGTTTGCGGCCACGAGGGCGAGGGCGATTCCGGAGGACCACAGGCCGGCGAAACCCCAGAACGCCGCGCTCACGGCCAGGATGACCGGAGCGACGATGGCCACACGCACCGCCAGGTCGGTGGCCACTTCGCGCTCCGGCGCGTCAGCATCGGATTCGATGAACTCGGCCATGCGATCAGCCATGTGGGGCCTCTTGGCCGTATCCGGATCGCCGCTGCTCGAGAAGTTCGTCCATGGATTCGACGTACTGGCTGTAGAGCTTCCAGACGCCGTATGTGAGCGCAACGCCCGCCAGGACGAGAGTGAACAACGGGAATGTGCCAATACGGCCGTCGAGGTACCAGCCAATCAGACCGAAGATCAGCGGCGTGGCGATCAGTTCGAACGACGTGGAAAACGCGTCGCCCGCTCCCTGGCGCATCTCTCGTCGATCACGGTCGGACATTGTCTCGAAATATTCCTCGGCCTGTGACGAGCAACAATGCGCTCGTGAATTGATGCACAATCTATGGAAGCCACGCCCCTCTCGCAACCCCTCGCGCCATCTACTCTCATTCCGGTGCAAATCGTGCCGACGGGAGCGATGCACACGGCAGAATCGACTCCGGAGACTGAGAACGCCACCAGCATCCGGGAAACCCCCTCGAGAGGATTCATGTGAGATCGGCATCCACAGCAATGAGGAGGCGAACCAGCGCGCTGTCGCTACTGATGATCACTCTGGCCATGCTGCTCGCCGCCGTCGGCCCGGCCGCGGCCGACATCAAGGAGCCCAGCTGGACGGCAACCCCGTTGCCGGCATCAACCGATCAGAACGGCACGGTCGCGGTGACCGGTGCCGGTTGCGGGCCCAGCGGACAGGTGATCCTGTCCGATCGCTTCGACACCGAGGGGGACCCCGCCACCACCGACACCGGACAGAGTTGGATCTCCGACTCATCCGGCACGTGGCAGATCACCGACGGGGCACTCGTCTACACCTCCGAGGACGCCAACCTCGGATATCTGGTGGTCGACGCCGGCACTCCGGACGCGAGAATGTCGTTCACCGTCGATCGTCTCAGCGACGATTTCTGGGCGGTCTTCCGGTACCGCGATCCTCTCAACCATTACCGGTTCGGGCGCGACCACGGCGGGTCATACAAGTTCGAGAAGGTGGAGGACGGCGTGGTCCAGGGATTCGCCCCCTTCTCCAGCGACATCGTCCCCCGGGCCGGCGACCAGATCGACATCACCTACGAGGCCGACGACTCGATCAACATCTACCGCGACAACGACTGGCTCTACGGCGACGGCCTGCTCTTCAACATCGCCGAGTCGATGGTCGGCTTCGCCACCGGAGACACCACCCCCGACGCCCAAGGGTCGACCATCGAGGTCTCGTCCTTGCAGGTGGCACCGTTCTCGGGCACCGCCGTGACAGCCTCGGTCCACGTCACCGCCCGAAGTGCCGGGATTGAACTCGCGTCCACCAATCTGAGCCCCGACAACAACGGCAATTGGACCGGGCGCCTGGTGATACCTGGCGACAACGGCACCGGCAACTACGAGATTTCCGCCACCTGCTCGACCCCCGGATACCAGATCACCTACCCCAGCCTCAACGCCCACGTCAGCTTCGAGGGCTCCGACAACGCCATCACCGATCTGGCCGCATCGGTCGACTTCGATCGGGTTGAGAAGTCGCGCACCTTCGATCCTGTCACCAAGGCGGTGATCGCAGCCTTGCTGCTCGGCGCTCTGGGAGTGGCCGGTCTGGGGACGCTGGCCGCCGGTCGTCTTCGCGACCACGGCGACACATGACCAATGCTCGGCGCGCGGTCGCCGCAATGATCATCGCCGTTGCCGCCATCGGCACGGTCGTCCTGCTTTCGGGTGGTTCCTCCGACGATCCGGGCGCGGACGGCGACCGGCCGGTGGCAACCATCTCCCGCCAGCCCGCGACCGGCTCCCCGGTTGCCGCCGCCTCGGTTGGTTTCCTCGGCGACGAGGACGACCTGCTGGTGATCGACGGACCGGACAGCGCTCCTGATGGCACGGTCTGGAAACCCGGGTCTGGATACCTGCGCATCAACGTCGACGACATCGTGCTCGACGGCGTGTACGTGATCGGAGGAGTCGACTTCTACGGTTCGGGCACGCTCACCATCCGCAACTCGATCATCGAGGGAGGCAACGGCAGCTGGCAGACCATCATGCTGCGCGACACCGGAAATCGACTGGAGTTGTCCGACTCCACACTTCGGTGGAATCCGGCACAGGAGCAAAAGCCCGGATCAGGACCCGGTTCGATCCAGGTGACCGGCCAACACTCCATGCGCATAGTCCGCAACGACATCTCCGGAATGCCCGACGGCATACAGGCCAGCGGCGACGACATCGTCATCACCGACAACTGGATCCACGACCCCGCGGTCCTCGGGATCGGCCCCGAATCGACTCACAACGACGGAATCCAGCTCTACGAAGGGTCGTCGAACGTACAGTTCGCCCGCAACCGGATCGAGATAGGCAGCGTGGAGGGGCATTCGAACGGTGCCATCTTCATAGCCGGAGCGAGCAGCGGGGTCGTCTCCGACAACTACCTCGATGGCGGTGGCTATTCGCTTCGCATATCCGACGGCTCATGGTCGGTGACCGGCAACGAGTTCGGCCCCAACCATCTCTTCAGCCAAGCGGCAATCGAGAACGTCGAACTGTCGCAGTGGGAAGACAACACCGACGCGAACGCGGTCGAGGTGCAGCCGTGAAGCCAACCGAAATCCCTCGCCGACTCGGACGCTCGCTGGTGCGAGCCACGATCGGCACCTTCCCGTTTTTCGACCTCGGGCTGAAAATCAGGGGGCTCCCCCGTCTCGCCTCCGTGCGGCGCTTCGAGCATCGCGAGGCCAGGACCATCATCGAAAACCTCGGAGCCGCCCCGAAGGCCGAGATCGTCACGGTGATTCCCACCTACAAGCGACCCCACCAGCTCCTTGAGGCCATCGACTCGGCACTGGCCCAGACAGTCGAGGACCACATCGTGATGGTGATCGACGACGGAGCGGGGTTACCGGAGCTTCCCGACCATCCACGACTCTTTTCTGCTTCCCTGACGCGCAATCAGGGCACGGTCTCCACAACGCGCAACGTTGGCATTCTGGCCACGCAGTCCACTTACCTGGCGTTCCTCGACGACGACAACACCTGGCGCCCCGACCATCTGGCCATCGCATTGTCGGAACTCAGACGGGGCGCCGACCTCACCTACAGCGCCCTCGAGAGAACCGACGTTCACGGCAACGTCATCGACGTGTTCTCGGTGCCCTTCGACCGACGTGCCTGCAGGGAAAAGTCGTTCGCCGATGCCAACTCGATCGTTGTTCGACGTGATCGCCGGACGCTTTTCAGTCGGGCGCCCCGACCGTTCGGTTCGTTTCCGCGTGAGGACTGGGAGTTCGCCTATCGCCTGAGTCGACGACTGGCCACGGTCCACATCCCCGAACCCACGGTGACCTACGTGGTCCACGACGACAGCTTCTACACCGACTGGGCCGGACCCGACGACGCATGACCATCGACGTTCTCCACGTATTGCCGGATCTGAAGGTCGGCGGCGGGCAGCAGGTGGTGCTCGACGCGGTGCGGTCCGGGGACCGGACCCGGTTTCGATACCACATAGCCCACATCTTCCCCGACGACGAGATGGGAGACGGGTTTCGCGACATCGGTGTCGACACCGTCTGCGTTGGTGGGCGCTCCCCCGTCTCGGCGGTCCGACGGCTGGTCGGGCTGGTCGGCGACCTCTCCGTCGACCTCCTCCACGTCCACAGCCCGCTGGACCGCAAGTACGGCCACGCAGCCGCCCTGTTGGCTCGAAAGCCGGTGATTTCCCACCTCCATTCTCCTTGGGACCATCGCGGCACCAGGATCCCCGCCGGGTCCGGGCGGGCGAAATCCGCCGTGAAACGCCTCAAGGCCGCGGGACGCGACTCGATGGAGCGACGGGTCGTGGCCCAATACATCGCCGTTTCCGAGGCGGTGCTCGAATTCTTCGAAGCACGGGGCCTCGACCGAATCACACTCATCGAAAATGGGGTCGATCTCGGGAGATTCGCCCCCACCGAGGCGGGAGACTCCGAGGCACGACGCCGCGTCGGAAGCGACCGACGGGTCGTGATGTCGGTGGCCCGACTTGATGTCGGAAAGGGCCACCTTGATCTGGTCAGGGCCACAACCCTCACGGTGCACGAAGACTGGGACCTGGTTCTGATCGGCGATGGGCCGTTGGCATCCGACATCAGCGAATACGCGGCTCACCTCGGTGTGGCCGAACGGGTTCGCCTCCTCGGTTCTCGGGACGACGTTCCCGTTCTGCTGCCGGCCGCCGACGTGTGGGCCCTGGCCAGCGAGTCGGAAGGTCTGCCCATCTCCGTAATCGAAGCGATGGCGGCCGCACGACCCATCGTCTGCTACGACCTGCCCACCCTCAGAAACATGCTCGCCGACGACTCGGGATTGCTGGTCGACCACGACCCCCGATCGCTGGCGGCGGCATTCGACGCCCTGTTTGACAACCCCGATCTAGCGGTGAGAATCGGCGCTGCCGCGTGCAGTCGAGCCGCCGAACGCTACGACGCCAGGACGATGGCCCGGTCGATCGAGGCCGTCTACGACTCGGTCATCAGTCGTTGACCGGCCTCACGGCTGAGCGATCGCCGAACCGTCCGAGGCCAGATTTCCCGACCACGCGGCCACAGCCACCGTCGACTCGACGCGGATCGGGCCGTAGAGATGATGGGGACCGAACACGTTGTCGACAACCGTGACCGTGCCGTTCTGCGGGTAGAGGGAGTATCCGCCCCCGTCGAGATAGTTGCCCTGGATCAGCACCGTCCCGATCCCCGAACCCTGCAGGAAAATCGGCGAGTTGCTGTAGGGCGCCGTTGCTCCGGTCTCGAACCGATTCGACACGATTCGATGGCCGGACCCGCTGTAGACCTGCACACCGTCGTTGTGGGTGTTGTTCGGGTAGGAGCCGATCATGGCCAGCCCATGGATCCAGTTCTGTTGGATCAACCATCCGCTTCCCGCGACCTGGATGCCGTCGGGATTCCCGGAGATGTCGTTTCTCACCACGCGGCTGTTGTTGTGATCACCGGACACCTGAATCGCGCCGGCACCCGACCCGGCGGCCGGAGTCGAGCCGGCGCGCCATCGCAGAGTGGAGTCGCTCACGTCGATCGGACCGGCACCGGATCTCAACATGATGATCATCCAGCTGCCGTACCCGCCCTCGATCACCGAGTTCCTGATGGTCAGCGTGCCCGCACCGTAGAAGTCGATCCCGCCCTTCACGTAGACGCCGTCGAGGGTCAGGGACGGGGACCGGACATCAAGGTAGTTGTACTGGCTGTTCCACTGGGTTCCCGGAGGAGCGGTGTCGGGTCCGTCGATCACCACGAGACCGGCTTCGTCACCGAGGAATCCGACACCGCCGGGCATTGGTGATGAGGGCGACGAGGTCAGGATGGTCCCCGGCGAGGTGGTGGTCGTCGGCGGTGCCGTCGTCGGAGGAACAGTCGTGGGTGGCGCAGTCGTCGGAGGGGCAGTCGTGGGCGGGGCCGTCGTCGGAGGAACAGCCGTCGGAGGGACAGTCGTCGGAGGG
>CAZDYO010000082.1:0-8188 GCA_964509555.1 uncultured Acidimicrobiales bacterium | reverse complement strand
TCTACGGCTTTCCGGCCGAGGTGGGAGGCGGTATCAATTCCACGGTGAGCCTGCCCGAGCTTGCCGATCGCCTGGCCACCGAATCGGGCTGGGCGGCACTTGCCTATTCGAGCCGGGGTGTGGGCGAATCCGGCGGAGACTTCTCGCTGGCGGGGTGGCTCCGTGATCTCGCCGGAGCAGTCTCGCATCTCCGCGAGTCGGTGCCGTGCGACGGAGTGTGGATTCTGGGATTCGGGACCGGCGGTGCCCTGGCGGTGGAACACGCCGCGAACGATCCCGATATCCGGGGCGTCTGCACCGTATCGAGCCCGGCTGATTTCGAGGACTGGGCCCGAAACCCGCGCAAGTTGCTCGTTGCCTCCCGGGAGATAGGCGTCATACGCGACCCCGGGTTTCCGAAGTCGTTCGAGGACTGGGCCCACGATCTCAAAGCTGTGCGGGCCGCCGATGCCGCCAGGCGCCTGGCACCCCGCGAGCTGATGATCCTTCACGGCAGCGAGGACGAAACCGTGCCGGTCTTTGATGCCCGGGTGGTGGCCGACAGCCATGGATCAGCCGACCTCAGGATCATCAGTGGGGGCGCTCACCACCTGCGCCACGATCCCCGCGCCATTGCGGTGCTGCTCGGTTGGCTCGATCGTCAGCGGGCCCTGCTGGTGGCCGATGTGGAGTCCGAAAGCAACTGAGTCGGCTGCCGGCCTACTCCGATTTCGTCTTGCCGGCCGCCTTTTGGGCCTTCTTCCAGAGGCGAACCCTCGCTAGCGCCTCGGGGGAGTCGATGTCGGCCACCGATCTCGGTTGCTCATCGGCAAAGGCACCGGCAGCCTGCTCCCATCCGTCGGGACGCTTGTCGAACCGTTTGGCGAGGATGGCGATGAAGATTCGTGCCTTCTCCTCGCCGTACCCGGGTAGTGCCACCAGCCGCCGATAGATCACATCGGGGTCGCGGACACCACGCCAGATGGCCGCAGCGTCGCCGCCGTGGTGATCGCATACATGGGCACAAAGCGCCTGGATTCTCGAGGCCATCGACCCGGGAAAGCGGTGAAGAGCCGGCTTCTGTTTGACGAGGGCGGTGAACTCGTCGGGGTCGGCCGAGGCGATCGCGTGGGCGTCGAGAGGCTCCTCCAGCCTGTCGGCGAGCCGCTTTGGACCCTTGAAGGCCCACTCCATCGGGACCTGCTGGTCGAGCAGCATCCCGATGAGCAGAGCGAGCGGATCGGTGTTGACGAGAAGGTCAGAGTCGGGGTCGCCGGTGACGGCAAGGGTTCCTTTGGCCATCGAACGAGCCTAGCGGTGGTCGGTTGATCAGTTGTCGGCGAGTGTCCCGCTGGCCGGATCCGGTCGGCCCGGATCGATTCCGTGGAGTTCCACCGCGGCGGCCACCTCCTCGGGGCTTGCTTCTCCGATTTCCATCAATGCCGAAAGAGTCGCGACCACTATGTGGGCCGCGTCGACCTCGAAGAAGCTACGCAGGGCCTCGCGGGTATCGGAGCGTCCGAAACCGTCGGTTCCGAGTACGTGGAGAGGTCTGGGTGACCACCGCGCAATCTGATCCGGGACCATGGTGAGATAGTCGGTGATGGCAATGATCGGCCCGTCGGAATCCGACAGCTTCCTGGTGACATCGCTCACCTCGGGTTCGGCCATGGGGTTGAGACGGTTGCGGCGTTCGATGTCGAGCGCCTGGGAACGAAGCCGTTTGTAGGAGGTCGCGCTCCACAGTTCGGCGGAGACGTCGTGACGTTCGCTGAGCAGCTCCTGGGCTTCGCGTGCGGCTGCCTGGGACGGACCGCTGAAGAGGATGGTGGACTTGCGTGAACCAGTGGCGGGTCCGTCGCTCCACTTGTAGAGCCCGCTGGTGACATCGGCATCGCTGACGTGATCGGGACGGGGCGGCTGGACGTAGTTCTCGTTGTAGATCGAGATGTAGTAGTAGATGTCCTCGCCGTCGGCCGCGCTCGTCGGGTACATGCGATTGAGACCCTCGTCGATGATCGCAGCCAGTTCGTAGGCGAAAGCCGGGTCGTAGGCCTCGCATGTGGGAACGGTGGATGCCAGCAGATGGCTGTGACCGTCCTGATGCTGAAGGCCTTCCCCGAGCAGCGTGGTGCGGCCGGCGGTGGCTCCCATGAGAAAGCCGCGTGCCCTCGAGTCGGCGGCGGCCCAGAGCATGTCGCCGACACGCTGAAAGCCGAACATGGAGTAGAAGGTGTAGAAGGGGACCATGGGGACCCCGCTGTTGGCGTAGGACGTGGCGGCCGCTATCCAACTGGCGGTCGACCCCCCCTCGGTGATGCCCTCCTCAAGAATCTGGCCATCCTTGCTCTCGGTGTAGGACAGCAGCAGCTCGTGGTCGACGGGCTCGTAGAGCTGCCCCCGCGATGCGTAGATCTTGAACTCCCGGAACAGACTGTCCATGCCGAAGGTGCGGGCTTCGTCGGGCACGATTGGTACGACGCGGGGCCCGAAGGTCTCGTCCCTCAGAAGGTCTCGCAGCAGGGCGGTGAAAGCCATCGTGGTCGAGACGGCCCGACCCGATGATCCCTTGCGAAGATCCTGGAAAATTGCCGGCGACGGCAGGGTCATCGGGCGTCGGTCCCTTACGACGCGCGACGGCAGAGGGCCATCGAGGGCCCGGCGTCGCTCCATCATGTATTGCATCTCGACGGAATCCGGGGCCGGTCTGAAGTAGGGCGGCCATCCGTCGGCCAGCGCTGCCTCGGGGATCTCGTCGTGCATGTGAAGCCGGTCGCGCAACTCGAGGAGTTGGGCGTTGGTCATCTTCTTTATCGAGTGGGTGGCATTGCGGCCCTCGAAACCCTTGCCGAGTGTCCACCCCTTGATGGTCTTGGCGAGGATCACCGTGGGTTGGTCGCGCACCTCGCTGGCCGCCTTGAACGCCGAGTAGAGCTTGTTGTAGTCGTGACCGCCGCGGGGGAGTGACTGAAGTTCATCGTCGGTGAGGTGTTCGACCAGCTGCCGGAGACGGGGATCCGGTCCGAAGAAATGTTCCCTCACATAGTCGCCGGTCTCGACCGCATATCTTTGGAACTCACCGTCGACGGTGTTGTTCATCTTGTTGAGGAGAACGCCATCGACATCGCGTCGGAGGAGGTCGTCCCATCGGGTGCCCCATATGACCTTGATGACATTCCAGCCCGCCCCCCGGAAGACACCCTCGAGTTCCTGGATCACTTTCCCGTTGCCGCGGACAGGGCCGTCGAGTCGCTGGAGATTGCAGTTGACCACCCACTTCAGATTGTCGAGATCCGAACGGCCCGCCAACGAGATCGCGCCCAGGGTCTCGGGTTCGTCGCACTCTCCGTCGCCGAGGAAGCTCCAGATGTTGGACTGCGAGGTGTCTTCGATGCGACGCTGGTGGAGATACTTGTTGAACCTGGCGTGGTAGATCGAGTTGATCGGCCCCAGCCCCATCGACACCGTGGGGAACTCCCAGAAATGGGGCATGAGCCGAGGGTGGGGGTAGCTCGACAGGCCGTTGCCACCGACCTCCATGCGGAAATTGTCGAGTTGCTGCTCGGAGAGTCGGCCCTCGAGGAAGGCCCGTGCGTAGATTCCCGGAGCGGCGTGGCCCTGGAAATAGACGTGGTCGCCGGCCAGACCGCTGTCCTTTCCCCGGAAGAAGTGGTTGAAACCCACCTCGTAAAGCGATGCTGATGACGCATAGGTGGATAGATGCCCGCCGATGCCCTCGGCCGTTTTGTTGGCCCGGATGACCATCGCCGCGGCGTTCCAACGTATGAAGGCCCTGATACGACGTTCGATGTCCTCGTCGCCGGGGAAGAACGCCTGGTCCTCCGGGGGGATGGTGTTGATGTAGGGAGTCGAGGTTGTGGGGGGAACCCCCACCCGGAGTTCGTTGGCGCGTTCGAGCAGTTTCGAGACCAGAAAGCGGGCCCGGGACTGCCCTTGCGCGGACACGATGGCGTCCAACGATTCGATCCACTCCCGGGTCTCGGTGGGATCGAGATCGGGGAGTTGACGGGCAAAGTGGTCGATCATTGTTCCATAGTGTCATCCGCGGGACCAATCGCGGCTGTTACCAATCGGTATTGCGAGATTTCTCCTGCGCGATGATTTGGGGTCTGGTGATCCGCCGGTGAGAATGGGCGGTCCGGATCGAGGCTGGTGATGAGAGGTTCAATGGTGTTGCTGGACAACCTGATGCATCCCAAGCAGTCATGAACCACGAATCGAGCGGGCCCACGATCGTCTACACGGACGGGGCATGCAAGGGGAATCCGGGCCCGGGCGGATGGGGATGGGTGGTCCCGGGCGGGCCCCGAGCCAACGGGGGCGAACCGCTCACCACCAACCAACGGATGGAGCTCACGGCGGTTCTCGACGCGCTCACCACGCTGAGCGGGGAAGTCATCGTGGTGTCCGATTCCACGTATGTGGTCAACTGCTTCCGCGACGGGTGGTGGAAGGGATGGATCAAACGAGGCTGGAAGAACTCCAAGAAGGAGCCGGTTGCCAACCGCGACATATGGGAGCCCCTGATCGAGCTCTATCGGTCGAGAGCCGACGAGATCGAGTTCCGATGGGTGAAGGGACATGCCGGAAACGAATGGAACGAGATCGCCGACCAACTGGCGGTCGCCGGTGCCGAGGCCCAGATGGACCCTTCGCGCGAAGCGGGGCCGGTCGAAACGTCCCCGGCGGACTTGTCGTTGCCCGACGGCACCGACGCCCCGCATCGCGTGGCGGTGTTCGGAGCCCAACCGACCGAGCTGGGCGGCTACGACGACAATCCGGTGAGCAACGACGTCAAGCGGCGGCTGGGCGAGATTCTGTCCGCAAAACGCGAGATGTTCCCTGATCTGGAGGTGTTGACCGGGTTGCGTCTGGGCGTCGAGACCCTGGCGGCGATGGTCTGTGGGGAACTGGGCATCGCGTATGCGGCGATACTGCCCTTTCCCGAACCCGATGCCAAGTGGCCCGAGGCGTCGCGCGTGCGATTCGCCGAACTGGTGGCCGGAGCGGCGCGCGTTGTAACGCTGGAGAGAACCTCACCCAGGAGCCCTCGCATGGCCGGCCAATCACTCTCTCGGCGCAATGCTTGGATGGCCCGCAACACCGATGAGGCCATCGTGGTCTGGGATCAACACGACCCATGGCTGGCCAGGCTCGTCGACAGCCTCGAGAAGCTGATCCCCGATGAGGTCCTGCAGATCACGATCTGATCGCCCCGGATCGGAATGGGCGGTGAGGCCGGTGGGTTTGATCCCATGGCACCCATCAGGAGGCAGTTGTGGCACGTGCAGTATTCAATGGCGCAGTGATCGCCGAAAGCGACGACATCGAGATCGTCGAGGGCAATCCCTACTTCCCGATCAGTTCTCTCGACCGGAGCGTGCTCTCCGATTCTTCGCGCACGACCTCGTGCCCGTGGAAGGGAGTGGCTTCCTACTGGAACATCGAAGTCGACGGACAGCGAGCCGACAACGCCGCTTGGTACTACCCGACACCGAAAAAGGGCGCGGAAGCCGTCGCCAACCGGGTGGCCTTCTACGGGATGGTCACCGTCGAGACCTGAGCGGGCCCCGACCATCAAGCATGGCACGTAGCCCCGCTTCGAGCTCAATGTCGCGAAACTTGAAGCCGTCGGATAGAAGCTTCCCGGGCGTGACCCTGGTGCTCGTGTAGAGCAGCGCGTCGGTGAGTTCCCGCCCGAGCCTGATCCACAGAGCGACTTTCGGCGTCGGAAGAATCGTGGGTCGGTGAAGCACACGTCCCAGTGTCCTGGTGAATTCGGCGTTCGTAACCGGCTCGGGAGACACCAGGTTGACCGGTCCCTCGATATCTGAGTCGAGGAGGTGGGTCAGGGCCGCGATCTCATCGGCGATCGATATCCAACTCCAGAATTGTCGGCCATCACCGATCCGCCCACCGATGCCGGCTTTGAAGAACGGCAGTATCTGACCCAGCGCGCCGCCGTCAGGAGACAACACAATGCCCGTGCGAGCGTGGACCACCCGGCATCCGTGGTCGCTCGCGGCGGTCGTGGAACCCTCAAGATCAACACACACCGACGCCAGGAAGTCGTCGCCGTTCGGCGACGACTCGTCGGCGGTCCCGGTTCCGGTGTCGCCGTAGAACCCGATCGCGGAACCGACCATCAACATCCGAGGGCCGTGGTCGATCGACGCGATGGTCTCTGCCAGGAGGCGATTCCCCAGGACGCGACTGTCGCGAATGGCCTGTTTCTGCGCCGGCGACCAACGCGCCGCTGCCACTCCCTGGCCGGCCAGGTTGACGACGGCATCGGTACCGTCGAGATCGGCGGGATCGAGCCGGTGGCCGGTGGGATCCCACCGGATCTCGCCGGGCGCGGGGGGATGTCTCACCAGCCTGACAACCTCGTGACCCTGTCCCGCCAGTGACCGGGCCAGTGCCGAGCCGATCAGTCCGCTGGATCCGGCGATGGCGATTCGCATTCGGTCCTCCCCGACGAAGACGTGGTGAATGGGTGTCGAGTCGGCGAGACCCACGGGCCACGTCTAATCTGGCCGAACTCTACTTGGGGAGATGCCATGGCAGAAGAGAGCGTCACACAAGAGTCGTCGAACCGGTCGATCGTCGGGCCGATCCTGGCGGCGTTGATCGCGGTGGGCCTCGGCGCGTTCATCGTGCAAAACACCGAGACCACCCCGGTGACCTGGTTGTGGATCGATGGCTCCGCTCCGCTGTGGACGGTGATTTTCGGCGCCGCGCTGGCCGGGGCGGTTCTCAGCGAGGCGCTGGGCTGGATCCTGCGGCGGGCGCGGCGGCGATAGGGGTCAGCCCGTCACGAATCGGGTTCAAGCCTCAACCGGATCCCGGCGGCGCTTGGTCAACAGCATCAGGAATGTACCCAACCCAACGAGTGACGCCCCGACCTGGAGAAGCTGAACGGCGCGGCCGGCACCGGTGAAGGCAATGGTGTTCGTGCCGGTGCCACCGGCTGGTGTGCCTCCGCTGATGGTGGTCGTGGATGCCCCGGGTCCGGCGCAAACGCCGTTGATGGGGTCGGTGCCGTCGGAGCAAACCGCGTCGAGAATCGTGGTGGCGGTCAGCCCAACGCAGGTGGCCCGCACGGTGTAGACCGTTCCGGGCACGAACGCGGCCGGAGCCGGGATCGATGCCACCGAGAAGATCCCTGAGGCATCGGTTGTGGCCGTGCCCAGCACGCCGGGAATGGTGTCGATGGTGATCGTGACCGTCGACGAGGCGGGGCAGGTCTGGCCGAATACCGAGAATGAGGTACCCACGGGCACACGCACGGGGTCGACGAACACCGACGGGCCGCCGCCGTATTGCGCGTGTGCGGGCGTTGCGAGTACGCCGAGCACGAACAGCGCCGCGATGAGTAGGGCGGCCTGCATGGCCTTCAAGTGGTGTTGTGCGAGTTTCATGGTGGATCCAACCAACGGGTCGGTCACCAATCGGCACTCTCCGCCCGGGATTGAGGATGCCGGCAGCTCAGTTGGCGGACAGCATGGTGTCTTTGATCAACTCCATCGACTTGACATCGATGACGGGTCGGCCGTCGATGTCGACATGCACCGAGTAGGTGTCGGTGTTGACCAGCGGTTGCTCGACCAGCATGAGGACATAATCGTCCGGCGACATGTCGCCGGCCACCTCCAATTCGATGATGGTCGAACCGCCGGCAGGAATCTGCACCTTGAGCGTGTTGGCCTCGGCCCCGAATGCGGTGGCGCGCTGCACGGGACTGGTGGTGCCGTCGACTTTCGCGCCCACGATCGGCAATGCCGCGTGGACCGACACCAGAGCGACGTTGGTACCGAAGGGATATCCCTGGTCGTTGTTGCCGATCACCGCTGCGGGGAGCCCCGCCGCCGGGGCGGTGTTGCGCATCGTGACCGTGATGGTTCCGGTGGCTCGGCCGGAATCAATCGACAACCGGTAGTCGACGCTCCGTTCCAGGAAGAAGTCGATCTTGTTCTGCCCGGCGTTCTGATGGACGACCCCCAACAGGTCGTGACCATTCGGGGTCGGGAACCGGTTGTCGAGCGACGCGGCGGCCAGCAGTTCGGATGGGCCGCCACCATCGGACCACCAGACCCCGATGCGATCCTGCTGGACCAAGGGTCCCAGCTGATCGGCAGCAAGCCTCGGGCTGAAGAGATTCCGTGTGGTGACCGCCCGGAACATCTCG
>CAZDYO010000081.1:0-8207 GCA_964509555.1 uncultured Acidimicrobiales bacterium | reverse complement strand
TCGGCTGACGTGCCGTTCATCGAGAACGTGTCGAGCTTGGAAGCGGAGGTCCGACTGCTGTCGGGAGATGTGGTCCGCGGTTCGGTCACATCGCTACAGCCAGGTCACCTGATCATGGAGATCAGTGGGGTCACGAAGGTCAATGTGCCGTATTCGGCTGTTTGCCGGATCGGGGCTGCATGACTCCGGTCTCAAGAGGACGATCCAGCGGATGCAATCACGTAGCGCCCTCATGTGACGGGTTGCGGAGTCGATACCTGCATTGGTCAATGAGAGGAATATGACGTGGATGACATAGTAGGTGAGTTCTTGGTCGAGTCGCAGGAGATGCTTGACCAGCTCGACCAGGACCTTCTCAGCTTGGAGCGGGATCCATCAGACGCTGCCGTTGTGGAGCCCATATTCCGCTCGTTCCACACGATAAAGGGGACCTGCGGCTTTCTGGGGTTCGCCAACCTTGAGGAACTGACCCATGCTGCGGAAAGCCTTCTCGCAGGTGTACGTGATGGAGATGTCGCCCCTTCGTCGGTGGTCATAGACGCCCTCTTGGCGTCCTTGGACTCGATCCGGGCGGCCCTGGAGGTGATTGAGGTGACCGAGTCCGATTCCGACTTCGCGGCAGATGAGCTTGTGTCGAGGATGCACGCCCTGAGGTCGGATGTCCCAAGTGAGATCGAAGGCAGTACGAGTGCGCCGGATGGTGGGGCCGGAAGCAGTGTCGACGAAGCTCGCGATCAGCGAGTTGGTGACATTCTCGTTTCGAAAGGTGAAGCAGAGCGAACCGATGTTGAAATAGCTGCTGCGGAGCAGGCACTCGGAGATCAACGGTACATCGGCGAGATCCTGGTCGATGACCACACTGCAGATCGCGACGATGTGATATCTGCCTTGGGCGATCAGTCATCCGCCCGGCAGGCGTCATCGAGCGGGAGCATTCGCGTCGATGTTGCCCTACTTGATGACCTCATGAACCTTGTTGGCGAGCTGGTCCTCACGCGAAATCAGATTCTGCAGTTGGCCGACGGACAGTCGGACAGCCAGTACAGCGGGCCCTCCCAGCGCCTCAATCTCATTACCAGTGAGCTCCAAGAGGGGGTCATGAAGACGAGGATGCAGCCCATTGAGACTGTGTGGCGCAAGCTCCCGCGCGTTGTGCGCGACCTCGCACACCAACTGGGCAAGCAGGTGCGCGTCGAGATGGAGGGCAAGAAGACCGAGCTCGACAAGACGATCATCGAGGCGATCAAGGATCCGCTCACACATATCGTCCGCAACACGGTTGATCACGGGATCGAGACACCTGATGAACGGATTGCCGCCGGCAAGCCGGCAGAGGGTCGTCTGGTTCTCAGCGCCAGCCACGAAGGCGGCCAGGTGATCATTGAGGCCAGTGACGACGGTGGCGGCATCGATCTCGAAAGGGTCAAGGCCATCTCTGTCGAGCGCGGAATCATAGGAGCCGATATCGCGTCGCGGATGACCGATTCCGAGGCGGCCAATCTCATCTTTGTGCCAGGGTTCTCGACCGCTGACGAGGTGACGAGCGTGTCGGGTCGCGGCGTCGGAACGGATGTCGTCAAGACGAACATTGAGAAAATCGGTGGATCCGTCGACGTCCGAACGAGTTCGGGAGAGGGCACGACAATACGGATCAAGATCCCGCTGACCCTGGCCATCATCCCAGCGCTGTCAGTGACGTGCGGTGGGAACCGTTACGCGATTCCGCAGTTGAGCTTGTTGGAACTCGTACGCCTTGACGAAAGTTCCGGCGCCGGTCGAATCGAGTATGTGCACGGTGCGCCCGTCTATCGTCTGCGAGGCCGCCTTCTGCCGATCGTCTACCTACGGGATGAGCTCGGTGTACCAAGAGCCAGCGACGAGGAAGGCCGCATCACGAACATCGTTGTCCTGCAGGCCGACGATCGACAGTTCGGCCTGGTCGTCGACCAGATCAGCGACACGCAAGAGATTGTGGTCAAGCCACTCAACCGGCTCATACAGGACATATCGATCTACTCGGGGACAACCATTCTCGGCGACGGTCGTGTCGCCCTGATCCTGGACGTTCTCGGTCTGGCACAACAGGCCAAGATTGTGGCCGCCCACGGAGAACACGATGCTCTCCACGATTTCGGCGAGGTCTTCTCAACTGCCGACTCGGGGTCCTCGGAGACCCTTCTTCTGCTCGGTGTCGGGGACGGTCGACGGGTGGCCATGCCTCTGTCGGATGTGGCTCGCCTTGAGGAATTCAAGGTGGAGGACATCGAGCTGGCCGGCGTGGACGAAGTCGTGCAGTACCGAGGCTCAATCATGCCGTTGGTTGATCTCGGATCGGCAATCGGATATGGCTCGTGGCACTCCAGCGAATCGGACGTGATCAACGTCGTCGTGTACCACCACGAGGGCCGAGATGTCGGTCTGGTTGTCGGGGAGATCCTGGACATCGTCACGCACCAGGTGGGTGAAGCCTCACCGAGTGAGGTCATTGAGGGACGGGTGACAGATTCCGTCGATGTGGCCGAGATCGTGTCCCGAATGTTGGCCGACGAACGATACGCGAGGGTCTGATATGAACGACGAGAAGCGAATGATGGGAGAACGACAGTTCTGCACTTTTCGCCTTGCCGGACTGCTGTTCGGCATTGATGTGCTGAATGTGCAGGAGGTTCTCCAAGGACAAGAGATCACCGAGGTGCCCCACAGTCACGGCTCCGTGCAGGGGCTGCTGAATCTCCGGGGACAGATAGCAGCCACCATTGACATGCGGACCAGGCTTGGCATGCCTGCGCGCGATGACGGAAAGCCCCCGGTACACGTGGTCGTCAAGTTCCATGACGAGCCCGTGAGCCTTCTCGTGGATGAGATCGGCGACGTGATGAGCATTGACCCGGATCTCTACGAGCCGCCGCCCGAGACCGTCAGTGGGGCTGCAAAGGAACTGATATCCGGGGCCTACAAGCTTGACGGCCAGTTGTTGATGGCCCTCAACATCAGGCGGACCCTCGTTTTGGAGGATGCTCTGTGAGCAGATTCGGTCGCCTTCGGGACCAGATTCGAAACTCAAGCCTCGACCTCCGAATCGGGGGTTTGGTGGCCGTGATGCTCGTGACCATGATCATCCAGGCCGGTATAGGTTGGAGAACGAGTAGCAACGTGAGCGGTGACGTTTCGATCGTCGCGAACCGGTCGGAGCCCGCATACATAGCGCTCTCGGAGATGGAGCTGGCGGCGGTGGCAAGTCAGTCATCGCTGGAGCGGTCCGTCGGCATGAAACTCGGACCGGAGAGGGACGCTGAGATCGCGGCCGGCGAAGCGGATCGGGAGCGTGTGTTGCAGCTTGTCTCGGACTTTGAAGCGGTTTCGCTCGGACTGCCGGGAGAGGTGGAACTGATGAACTCATTCCGCGAAGCGGAAGGAAAGTGGGAAGACTCGTACTCGGCCTATCAGTCGGAACACAACCCCACCACGAGAAGTGAATCGATGAGCAGCTACAAGTCGATGGTCGAACTTCTCGAGAAGCTCAAGACCGACCTGTACGTGCCGGCCCAGGCCACGCGGTTGGCGGACATGAAGGCCACGACCGACCGGGCCTCCTCAACGATCATCTGGGCGCTGCTGATCTCACTGGCGGTCGGAGCCGCTCTCGTGGCGATGCTCGTGAGATCCCTGCGCAAGCCGCTCGTAATGATGTCGACTGCTCTGGCCGGAACATTCCGGGAGCTTGACGACGCGGCCGCGCGTCTCGGCGAGAACTCCGAAGTGAGCACTGTGAGAGTGTCCGCCGCGGTAGACGCGGTCGACGAGGTGTCGATAAGAATCTCGGATGTATCCGTGGCGATCAACGAATTATCGGAATCGACACGTGAGATCGCACAGAAATCAGCCAGGGCGGCCGAGGTCGCCAACCGCGCCGTGGAGGTCTCCTCCAGCACCAACAGCCTGGTTCGAACCCTCGGGGAGTCCTCGGCAGAAATCGGCGAGGTAGTCGACGTGATCACGTCGATTGCCGAGCAGACCAATCTGCTGGCGTTGAACGCGACCATTGAGGCGGCACGCGCCGGCGAGGCCGGAAAGGGCTTCGCTGTGGTTGCCAACGAGGTGAAGGAGCTCGCGATGCAGACGAGCACGGCCACGGAACGCATATCCGAGCGCGTCACTGCGATTCAACATGATTCGACCCGGTCCGTCGGCGCGATCGAGGAGATTTCCCTCGTGATCGCCGAGATCGCCGAGATTCAGACGGGAATCAGCGCCGTGGTCGAGGAGCAGACGAGGTCAGCTGCGGAGATCTCGTCGAGTGCCGCGGCGGCCGCCGAGGTCTCGGCGGGGATCTCAAAGCCGATGGACGACATGAAGCAAGCATCGTTGGACACGAAGAGCGGCGCTTTGACGACGCGGGATGCCACTCGCAAGCTGTCGGTGGTGGCGGACCACATAAAGAGATTCGCAGGCATCCACCCTCAACAACAAACACGTCTCGGAGACGCACAATGACGAAGCCCCAAGCACTACTTGTCGATGACTCTCGTGCGATTCGCAAGATCATTGGAAGAATGATGATCGACCTCGGTTTCGAGGTGTGCGAGGCCGACAACGGAGTCACCGCACTTGAGGTACTGTCCGGACCGGGGTCCGTGGATCTGGCGCTGGTCGACTGGAACATGCCCGAGATGAACGGAGTGGAGTTTCTCCGAAAGGTTAGAGCCTCTCCGCGGTGGGCGGATCTTCCACTGGTCATGGTCACATCGGAGACTGGCCTGGACCACATCTCCGAGGCGCTGGCTGCAGGTGCAAGCGAGTACATCATGAAGCCCTTCGATCGCATGGTGGTTGAGGAGAAGCTGCGGCTCCTCGGGTTCGAAACCGCATCGACCAGATCGCCGGATCGGTAGGACCAGTGAAGCTGAGGAAGGACGACTTCGACTTCGTGTGTGACCTGGTTCGTGGCCGAAGCGCAATACAGCTGGACGAGCGCAAGGCCTATCTCGTGGAGACACGGTTGGGACCGCTAGCGCGCGAGCTCGAATTCGACGACATCCAAGGCTTGGTGCGGGCGCTGAAGGGTAGGCGAACCGGAATTCTCGCCGATCGAATCGTCGACGCCATGACCACCAACGAGACGAGTTGGTTGCGCGACGTGCATCCGTATGAGGCCTTGGTGTCCACATGTCTGCCCGATATTGCCCAGAGACGCCCGGCAGGGGCGATCAAGATTTGGTCGGCGGCATGCAGCACCGGCCAAGAACCATACGGGCTGGCCATGATGATCACGGATCGGATACCCCACCTGAGAGAGCGCGTGAGGATATTCGCGACCGACATCTCCGACATCGCGTTGGCCAAGGCGGAGCGGGCCAAGTACTCCCAACTTGAGGTGAATCGCGGCCTGCCGGCCAACATGATGACCAAGTACTTCCATCGTGAAGGTGCGTCGTGGACGGTGAACTCCCATATCCGATCGATGGTCAGCTTCAAGAAGCTCAATTTGATCGACCCGATCGTGGGGGTCGGCGACATCGACGTGGTTCTTCTTCGAAACGTGCTCATCTACTTCGATTCTGCAACCAAGGTCATGATCATGAACCGGATCCGGCGAGTCGTTCGTACCGAGGCCTGGGTGCTTCTTGGATCTTCCGAAATCGGTGGTGACGTGGGGCATGGTTGGAAACGACAACACGTTGGTCGGACATCCTTTTTCCGACCCGAGGCCGCGGCTGTTGTGGGAGTCAAGCCATGATGCCGGCAGTCGAGGACATCGTCGCAGTGGTATCCGAAGTCTGGGGAACCATGCTGGGTCTGCCGATCCGGCCGAGTGAACCTGAGGTGTTCGGTAGCGCCGATCGAGTGGCAGTGTCCATGGTCAACATCATCGGCGACAGCTCCGGAGTCGTGAGTGTGAGGTCAAGCCTCCGCACGGCCTGCGGATTGGCCGCGGCCGTGTTTGGCTTGGAGCCGGAATTGCTGCGGACCGAGGACATCGTCGACGGGTTCGGGGAGATCGCCAACATCATTGGGGGCAACGTGAAGAGCCTGGTCCCCGGTTCCACCTCGGTGAGCCTGCCAACGGTGGTCATCGGGCATGAGATGACTCTTGCCACTGCAACGGCTGGGGACTGTGTTGACCTTCACTTCTCCAGCGATGGGAGCCACTTGGTGATCAGCTACTGGATGACTCCCAATATCGGCGTGGACACCGGGAGGTGGGGCGCAATTGCCAGTCAGAAGTGAGAAGAACTGACATGACAAACAATAAGGATGTTCCGAGAAAGGGATCCCGGAGATGACCAACAAGTTAGATTTCAAGAAGATGATGGCACTCAGCTTTGCTGGGTTGCTCTTGGCGGTGACCGTGGTGGGTATGTTCGTCTGGTCGAACGTGGCCAGCGTGAATAGCGATCACGAGAAGCGCATGACGGTCCAGCAGATTCAGACCGGCTTGATGCGGGTGCAACACGAGATGATGAGCCAACGTGCCCTGCAGGCGGAGTTCGTGGCCATGGGCAACATCGACCTGGTCGATGAGTTCGAGGCCTCGTCCGACAGGGCAATGGCCGAATTCGATGTATTGCTGGCACTCGACTCGTCGAGCGCCCTCGACATTCGCGAGCTCATAGACCGAATCCACAAGATCGATGTCCGACACGACGCAACATTTTCCGACGTGTTGGTTCCGGCCGTAATGTCCGGAGACACCGTCGCCGCCACTGATTCACTCGGTGTTGTCTCAGGGATCATGACCGAGTTCATGAAGAACCTCAGAGAAGGTATCAAAGTCGAGAATGCCGAGGCGCTGGAGCTTGATACCGAGATCTCAGACGAGTTGGCCAACATCGTCGGTGAGGTCAAGATGGCGGCGATCGTGCTTCTCCTAACAGTCGCGGGGCTATGGGCGCTGACATCTCGCTCGGTGGCCAAGCGATTGAACGAGCAGATTGAGTCGATCGACGCGGCGACGGATGCCCTCCGCGCCGACGGAGCAGAGTTGGCAGGTCAGGCCGATGCCACCAGAACCGAATTGGCGGAAATCGCGCTTGGTAGCTCTGCCACAGGGGAGACCATGAACCATCTCACCAACTCAATCGACGACATGACGGGAGCGATCAACGAGATATCGGTGAATTCCTCTGAGGTCACCCGCGTCGCCCAGGAAGCTGTCGCCCTGGCCAACCAGACCAACGAGACCGTCTCGAAGCTGGGTGTGTCGTCAGCGGAGATTGGAGATGTGGTAGAGGTCATCACCTCAATCGCGGAACAGACCAATCTGCTGGCGCTCAATGCGACCATCGAGGCAGCCCGCGCCGGCGAGGCCGGCAAGGGCTTCGCCGTGGTCGCGAACGAGGTCAAGGAATTGGCGAAGCAGACCAGCTCCGCCACGGAAGAGATCTCCGCGCGGATCGGAGCCATTCAAAGCGATACTGCTGAGTCCGTCAATGCCATAGACCGGATCACAAGCGTGATCAGCAGGATTTCCGATCTCCAGAACTCTGTGTCTGCTGCCGTTGAGGAGCAGCAGGTCACCACGGGCGAGATCGGTAACGCTGTCACGAGCGCCTTTGAGAGCGTGAGCAGTCTTGTATCTCGCGTGGACGAGGCCGGCCAAGTGGCCGGGTTCACGGCGAAGACGGCCGAGGCCACGCGTGAGCGAACGGATGAGTTGAGCGAGGTCGCCCGCAGTCTCAAGCACTTTGCCGGCATCTCGGTTGACCGGATCCTTCCGGACGACCATGGGATCGCCACGCCACCATCCGGCGCCGCGCCGGCCTTCGCCTGATGGCCAGGGGGATCATCGGCGGACGGAACAACATGTGCAAGATCATTCCGACCTGGAGAAAGTGATGAAATCGACCATCTTCAGACAGGGGCACCACGTATCGGCCTCGGCCGCGTTCGATCAGCTGATAGCAGAGATCAGGCCAGGGCTTGATCAGATCGGTGAGAACGTCATGATCGCGGACTTGGATCTGACACTCAGGTACTGGAATGACGCATCGCTGTCCACACTGCGCAGCATCGAGTCTGAGGTGAGGTCGGCCTTCGGGATAGGCGTCGATCAACTGATCGGCGGGTCGATCCATCGGATGCATCAAGACCCTGAGCGCGTGGAGCGCATTCTCGCTGAGAAGGACGGATTCACATTCCCCCACGTTGCATCGTTCAGCTTCGGCGATGTCACTCTCAAGACCCGAGTCAATGAGCTCATATCGCCC
>CAZDYO010000080.1:0-8392 GCA_964509555.1 uncultured Acidimicrobiales bacterium | reverse complement strand
GAATCATCCTGTGAAGCGAGATCTCCCGATCAACAAGGTCGACATCGCATCCGGCCCGATCTTCGTGGCCACCATGCTGGCCGAAGCTGCATGGTTGAAACGTCAACCAAAGCGAACAGAGGGCGACCTCGACAACTGGACCCGCGAGCAACTCGCCGACGAGTCCCTGCCCCCTGACCCGCTGGTGCCGGTCGGTTACGAAAAACGCGACACCGCTGCCAGTCTCACGATGCTGGTGGGGAACATCGCCGTCAACCTGGCGTTCGCGGGGGTGATCGGGAAGGCCCACAAGAAGCTCTACGGCAAACGGGTGGCCAACCTGGGTTCGAAACGAGGTGCCTTCCTGGCGGCGATGCTCACCTGGGATTTTCTTTATTACTGGGACCACCGGTGGCAGCACGAGAAACGCATCTTCTGGGCCAACCACGTCACCCACCATTCGAGCGAGCGCTACAACCTCTCGACCGCGTTGCGTCAGCCATGGTCGGGCTACCTGCTCTCGTGGGTGTTCATGCCGATGCCGCTCGTTGGGTTCACCGCCGCGCAGACTGCACGGGCCGGGCAGCTCAACCTCCTGTATCAGTACTGGATACACACCGAGGCCATCGACAGACTCCACCCGGCCGCCGAGAGGATTCTCAACACCCCGTCACATCATCGGGTCCACCACGGGGCCAACCCTCAGTATCTCGACAAGAACTACGGCGGCATTCTCATCACATGGGACAGATTGTTCGGCACGTTCGAGCCAGAGGTGCGCCGAATCAAGTACGGACTCACCAAGAACATCGACACCCACAACCCGGTGAAGATCGCCTACCACGAGTTCGCCGACATCGCCCGAGACGTACGCCGGGCCAAAGGTTGGCGAAACAAACTCGGCCACATATGGAAGCGACCCGGCTGGCAACCGGACTGAGTTCGAAATGACCGAACCGTGGCGACCAACGCACCGAACCCACCGTCTTGACGATTCGACGCGGCCCGACCCGGCGGTGCGGCACAAGCCAGAACGAAACCTCACCGACCGCTCCTACGGGACACAACCGATGTCGTCCATCGGACGCACCGCGGCCATCATCGTGGGCATCACCCTTGTCGCCGCGGTGGTGATCCTCGCCATGAACGTTGGTGTGATCGATCAGAGACCGGAGATCTCGCTCGATGAGGTATCGGAGAGTCTGGTCGACCCCGGTGATGGCGCTTGCCGGTGGATCGTCGAGTTTCAGCTGGTGAACAGGGCCGATGTAACGCTGAAAATCAGCTCGATTCGCACGTCGGTGAGGCTCCACAACTGGCCCGGTATCAACCCGGGAGGCACCGACGCTCATCTGATCAGCACCAGGCTCAGGCCGTCGGAGAGCGTCTCCGGTCGAATCGAAGTCGATGTTCCCGTGTGCCCCGAGTCGCTCAAGGCTCTCAAGCACGACCCGATCTTCATCACCTACGTCGATGATTCGCTCCGGAGGGGGCTCGCCGCGCTCAAGTTCTGAGCAGCGCCGCCTCGACCACCGCGTCTTCGCTCACCAGTACCAACTCGGCCGCCCTGCCCAGGGGCACGAATGTGTCGGCCGCGGCCAGTCGCGCCATTCGGCCCGAATACCCACCGTCGATCAGAACCGCGAACACGCCTTCGCTCACGCCGCCGCTTCGACGGGTCTCGTCGACCACCAACACCCGACCGGTGGCGTTGGCCTCGCGCAGGATGTCCTCGACCGGCAGCGGTGCCAGCCAGCGCAGATCAACGACACGCCAGTTCTCTCCGTGGTCGTCCAGCAGGCGGCGCTGGGCTCGAAGCGACATGCGAAGACCGTTCCCCCAGGTGAGGATGGTGCCGTCCGGCCCATCGCCGTGGACCCGAGCCGCACCCACCGGGATGTGGTCGGTGTTCAATACGGAAGTCCACTCGCCGTCACCGTCCGTGTGGAGATCAACGGTGTGGTAGAGCGCTATCGGCTCGAGAAAGACGCACACGGATCCATCTGCACTCGCCGCTTCGATGCACGAGGCCAGCATCGCCCCGGCATCGACCGGATGCGAAGGCGATGCAACCACCAGGCCGGGCACGTCGCGGAGAACGGCCACTGAATTGTCATTGTGGAAGTGACCGCCGAATCCCTTCTGGTAGCCATACGACGCGATCCGAACCACCATCGGGTTGCGGTACTGACCTTTGGAGAAAAACGACAGCGTGGCGCCCTCGCCCCGCAGCTGGTCCTCGGCGTTGTGGAGGTAGGCGAGATACTGGATTTCCGGAATGGGCAGTCGGCCGTCGAGCGACGCTCCGAGGGCAAGGCCGAGAATCGACTGCTCGTCGAGGATCGTGTCGAACACACGGTCGGCGCCGTGTTTGTTCTGCAGTCCGCGGGTGACCCCGTAGACGCCGCCCTTGCGTCCCACATCCTCTCCGAATACCACCGACTCCGGATGGCTCCCGAGCACGTTGTCGAGCACAACATTGATGGTTCGGGCCAGAGTGAGTTGCTCCCGGGTGTCTTCGGCCGAGCGTCTCATCAACGATTCGGCCCGCTGCCTCACCAGTGCCGGTCGTGAGGGAGCGAGAGGCTCGAGGATCTCGTCGACGGACCGCAGCTCCGGTTCGGATCCCAACGCGAAAGCCATCTCGTGGCACTGCTCGCGAAGGTCGAGGTACCACGATGCGATGTCGGCCGGTGAACACACCCCCAACCGGACCGACATCTCGGCCGTGGCCAGAATCGGGTCGCGATCAAGGTCGGCCCGTATGTCCTCAGCGGGGCGATAGGCGGCCTCCACGTCGGAGCCCGCATGGCCCAGATGTCGCACCGTGTGAAGATGCAACAGGCCGGGTCGACCCTGACGACGGATCCGATCGACCAAGACCGCGGTGGACGACAAAACGCCGGCGGGATCGGTGCCGTCGACCTCCACACGCTCAATGTGGGGATGCCCTGCTGTTGACGCTGCCACCCAACCCGGCGGGGAGGGCACGCTGATGCCCAGGCCGTTGTCCTCGCACACGAACAGGACCGGGGCCCGCTCGCCGCGATGGGCCACGTTGGATGCCCAGTTGAGAGCCCCTTGGGCCGTGGAGTGATTGAGCGAGGCATCACCAAAGCTGCACACGACAACCGAATCGTCGGGCCACGGGCGGGGGGCGGGCCGGTCGCTGCGGCCAAGGCTGACCGCCAACCCGACTGCTCTGGGCAGATGCGACGCGATGGTTGATGTCTGGGGAATGATGGCCAGGTCGCGGTTGCCGAATACCTTGTGACGACCGCCGGAAATCTGATCGGTGCTCAGCGCCAACATGCCTCGCAACACATCGAGCATCGGGTCCTGCCCGGCGACCTGGGAGGCTCGGGCAAAGTAGAAGCCGCCGGAGCGATAGTGCAGCAGGGCCGGATCCGTGGGGCGAAGGGCCATCGCCACTGCGGCGTTGGACTCATGACCCGCTGATCCGATCGTGTAGTAGCCGATTCCGTGGGTTGTCCTGAGCCAACGGGCGGTGTGGTCGATCACCCGTGACCCGATCTGGGCTTCGAGCAGGCTCGCCGCCACGAGCGGGTCGATGTCGGCTGTAGCCGTGCTCGCCCTCATGTCGACTGCCGGCGGCGAACCAATACTCTCGATTCGGTCGAGCAGGGCCTCTTCAAGTGGATGCAGATCAGAGGGACGGACCGCGTTCGGGCTGTTCACTCCCCCATCGTGCATCGCCGCGGAGCCCACCACCACCATGCCCGCATCAGGGGGCAATATTGGTGTATACCATTCTTCGCAACCGGAGTACCGTCCCAACCGGCCATCGGAGGATCAATGACCATCGTCGCGGTGAATCACGATCGAACATGGCTCACGATCCGCCATTCAGACGGAACCTCCTCACGTCTCCTCGGAACGTGGCTGAGAGACAACATCGGGTCGGGTCGGCATCGGGTCGGAGGGCAGAGAACCTTCGACATCAACGAGCTGCCACCAGTCGAGTTGGGCGACGTGTCCCACACCCCCGGGTCGGTCATCGTGTAGTTCTCCCCCGAGGATTTGAAGGAGGAGTTCGACGAGACCTGGCTTCGCGACCACGCCGTGCAAGACCACCACGACACCCCGCCTCCGACCCTGTGGGATTCGTCCCGCGAGGGTTCGATCGAGTTCGTCGACTTCGACAGGATCACCGGCGACCCTTCGGCTCTTCGCGACTGGTTGGGCCAGGTGCGAGACCTAGGTTTCGGCCTGCTTGAGAACGTCCCGCCCATGCCCGACACGGTCTTCGCCGTGGTCGATCTCTTCGGATACGTGCGCGAAACCAACTACGGGCGGCTCTTCGATGTGAGAGTCGAGCCCGACCCGGCGAACTTGGCGTTTACCAGCTCCCGCATCGGGATGCACACCGACAACCCCTACCGCAATCCGGTGCCGGGGCTGCAACTCCTCCACTGTCTCATCAACGAGTCCGACGGGGGTGAAAGCCTCCTGTGTGACGGATTCGCGGCGGCCGAACACCTTCGCGAGGACGATCCCGAGGCCTTCGAGTTGCTGTCCACCCAAGCCGTCACCTTTCGCTACATCGAGGGTGGCCGCGCCGACCTCGAGGCCCACGTTCCGCTGATCGAAACCGACACTCGGGGCGAAATCACCGGTGTCCGCTACAACTCCCGTTCTGTCCAGGCGTTCCGGATGCCCACGTCGATCATCGCCGACTACTACCGCGCGTACCGTGTCTTCGGAAGGGCTCTCCAGGATCCCGACGCATCGATCGGATTCAGGCTCGACTCCGGCCAGCTGATGATGTTCGACAACCAACGGGTGCTCCACGGTCGGTCGGGATATCGCCGCGGCCGTCGCCACCTGCAGGGGTGTTACGCCGACAAGGACGCCCTCCGGTCGCGAATCCGGGTGCTGGAGTCGGCCGCGTGAGGGCGTTCGACGAATTCGCGGCGCTGATGGCCGACAAGGGGGGTAGGAACTACGGCGAGAACATCACCATCGCTCAACACTGCCTGCTCACCGCGGCAGCAGCCGAAGCCCGCGGCGCCGAAGACACACTCGTCGCCGCGTGTCTTCTCCACGACGTCGGGCACTGGCTCCACGATCCAGACGACGAGTTCGGCATTCACTCCCATGGTGAGCTCGGGGGCGACTGGGTCGCTGCACGGTTTCCGTCGGCCGTGGCCGAACCAGTGAGACAGCACGTGGCCGCGAAGCGCTATCTGTGTGCCCGCGATCCCGACTATCACGCCCGCCTCTCGTCGGCGTCGCAGTACACGCTCACCAAGCAGGGTGGGCCGATGAGTCCCGCCGAAGCCAGCGACTTCGAGCGGCTCCCCCACTTTCGCGACGCGGTCCAGCTGCGCCGCTGGGAAGACGGCTTCGGAAAGCTCACCGATGTTGAGATCCCTCCCCTCACGCACTTTCACCCGCTGCTGGCCCGCCTCGAAACGAGGTCGGTCAGATGAACCAGAGCGGACCACCGATCTACATGCGCATCGTCGACTCGCTCATCGAACGCATCGAGGAAGGAAACATCTCGCCGGGAGACCGACTCGCACCCGAACGAGCATTGGCTGCGGAGTTCGGTGTCAACAGACGGACACTTCGCCAGGCTCTCGACGTTCTCGAGCGGCGCGGCCTCGTGGAAAGACGGCAGGGAGCGGGCACGTTCCTGGCCGAGCCCAAGGTCGAGCGACCCGCGGCGGAGTTCTTCCACTTCACCGAGAGAGCCAGACAGCGTGGCCTGAATCCCGGATCGCGTGTCCTGAGCCTGGAGCGAATCACCGCCTCGGCGTTCGTCGCGTCGAGACTCGGGGTGGCTGTCGGCGCCGATGTCTACAAGTGCCACCGTCTTCGGACTCTCGGCGCCGAACCGATCATGGTGGAGACCTTCTCGTTGCCGGCGGGGTTGTTCCCCGGTTTCGAACGACTCGACATCGAATCTCGGTCGGTCTACGAGATTCTGGCCGATGAATACGGGGTTGAGGTCGAATGGGCCCGCCAGAGTCTCGAAGCGGTGGCGCTGAGCGACGTCGAGGCCGGCTGGCTCGGGGTCGCTCCCGGAGATCCGGGGATGCTCGAACATCGGCTCACCCACGACCGAGCCGGGCGGATCGTTGAGTTCGGCTCCGACCTCTACCGCGGTGATCGGGTTCGGTTCATCACCGACACAGCGACGGTCCCCGCCGATGATTCCCGCCCCCACCCCAATCCGGTTTTGTGAACGTTTGGAGTCCCGTACGGGACTCCAAACGTTCACAAAACCGGATTGGGTACTGTGCAGACATGGAATACGGACCGAGCAAGTGGCAATGGGTGGCAGACCAGGTAGCGGAGTACGAGGCGTCGGGTGGCTCGAAGGCCAACACGCTGCTCGATACGGGCATTCCGATCATCGTCATCACCACAATCGGCCATAGGAGCGGACTTGTTCGCAAAGTGCCTCTGATGCGTGTGGAACACGACGGCGAATACGCACTCATCGCCTCCAAGGGCGGTGCCGCAGAGCACCCCGGATGGTTTCACAACCTGCTGGCCGACCCCTCGATCAAGTTGCAGGACGGATCCGAAGCCATCGACTACAAGGTCCGACGTGTCCACGGACCAGAACGCGACGAGTGGTACGCCCGAGGCGTGGACGTGTACCCGCCGTATGCCGACTATCGGGTGTCGGCATCGAAGCACGGCCGCGAGATTCCGGTGTTCGTCGCCACCCCACCAATCCGTCCTGATCAGCCAATGGTCGACAAGAAACCATCGGTGTTGTTTCTCTGTGTGCACAACGCCGGAAGATCCCAAATGGCGGCCGGCTGGCTACGACACCTGGCCGGTGACGGTGTCGAGGTGTTCTCCGGTGGGACAGCTCCCGTAGACGGAATCAATCCGGTCGCCGTCGAGGCCATGGCAGAGGTTGGGATCGACATCGCGGGCGAACAACCCACTCGGTGGTCCGATGGGCAGGCCCGAGCTGCCGATGTGATCGTGTCGATGGGATGTGGCGACACGTGCCCCGCGTATCCGGGAAAGCGACGCGAAGACTGGGCTCTCGTCGATCCTGCCGGAGAGTCACTCGAGGTGGTTCGGGAGGTGCGCGACAACATCCGAGACCGCGTTCGAGACCTCATGGCGTCTCTTGGCCTGGACATCCACTAGTCGGCCGGTCATGAACCGCCCGTCGCGCAAGATTCAAAGATGGCAATCTGGGCAACATGAGCGTCTGGTTCACCGCCGATCTGCATCTCGGACACCGCAACATCATCGATTACTGCCAACGTCCCTTCAGCGATGTCGAAGCGATGAACAGTGCTCTGATCGACCGGTGGAATTCGCTCGTTGATCCTGACGACACCGTCTACGTGGTCGGTGACTTCGCGTTGGGGAGGATCGCCGACACCCTTCCGATCGCCTCCCGTCTCCGGGGCCACAAGCTTCTCGTGGCCGGCAATCACGATCGATGTTGGAGCGGCAACGGCCGACGGTCAGAGGGTTGGACCGAGCGCTACATCTCCGCCGGATTCGAGCGGGTGATCCAGGGCCTGACGCGCGTCGACATCGGTCAACACACCGTAAATATCTGCCATTTCCCCTACCGGGGCGACAGCCTGGCCCGCGATCGATTCACGGAGTGGAGGCCGACCGACAAGGGCGACTGGCTGATCCACGGCCACGTCCACGAAAAGTGGGCACAACAGGGGCGCATGATCAACGTGGGGGTCGACGCCAACGATTTCCGACCCGTCGACATCGCCTTCATCACCGCGCTGATCGAAGACGGGCCGAAGAACCGGTCCAGCCGAGAGTAGACACCCACCATTGCCCCAATGGGATGGATCAAGGAGATCGAAGAGCTTCACACCTTCCTCGAAGCCTGGTTTCTCGGGGCCGAAACCTCACTGCACCGGGTCGAGGTCGCGTTCGCACCGGGATTCACCTTCGCCGGCCCCGACGGCACGGAACACGACCGCGGCGGCGTGATCGAAATGCTGCGCGAGGGTCGGGCCCACACCAACGACCTTCGCATCATCACATCGGATCATCATCTCGTCGTGGAAACCGACGGCGTGCTGGTGTGCACGTACGTGGAGCATCACCACTTGGGCACCAGGCAGACACACAGGCTCACCACCGCCGTTTTCGTGCACGAACAATCCGCCCCCAACGGGCTGCAGTGGCTTCGCGTGCAGGAAACCTGGTTGCCGTCATCGGCCCCGGGCCCCGCCGAGCAGGTCGGGGTGGACGGCCACCCGTCGGGTTGATGGTGATCGACTACTGCATGCTCTCGGGCTGCAGAATGTTGAAATTCCCGCCCGCCGGGTCGTGGCATGTGGCGCTGGTGCCGACCCCGGGTATGGCGATTGGACCCATCACCACCTGGCCACCGGCGGCCTGGACCGCGGCAATCTTGGCTTCGAGATCGGCGACGGTG
>CAZDYO010000079.1:5891-8401 GCA_964509555.1 uncultured Acidimicrobiales bacterium | reverse complement strand
CCATCTACATGCGGGGCGCCGACATCGGCTTGGTCACTCAGGCCGGCGACATCGACGCGCTCACCATGTTCGACGGTGATCTTGTGGTCTCGATACGAGGAAATGTCGAATTGGCCGGTATCGGCTCGGTGAGGGACGAGGACCTTCTGAGGGTCTCCATGCCGACCGGGCCGGACGCAGCCCCGAACGTGTCGGTCTTCTTCGATGGCAGCGGCGAGGGTCTCATCGATCGCTCGGAAGACATCGACGCGGCCGCGATCCTCGGCGGGGACCTATCGATCAGCAGTCTCGGCGCGGTGAGCGTCGGTTTTGTGAGGGCCACCGATGGCGACGTCATCGCCTGTGGTGGCCGGTCATCTTGTTCTTGGAACGTAACTACTCCGGGCTCGGCTCTGGGTTTGTCGGGTGGCGATCTCGACGGCCTTGATCTCCCGAAAGGAAGCGGCGAATCATGACTCATACACGCGGTAGCAGACTCGTCTCGAGCATCGCTCTGGCGTCTCTGGTGGTGTTGCTGATCGGTGCAACCACCGTGGCAGCCCAAGAGCCGGAACCCGACGTCGAAGTAACGACCGGCGCAACCATTCCGGAGGAGATCCAGCAGACACTGCGGCGCATGATCTTTCCCGTTGATGGCGAGCACCGTTTCGTCAACGACTGGTACTACCCGCGTGATGGCGCGCAGCGTCGCCACTGGGGCATCGACATTCCGGCGGTCCGGATGACGCCGCTCGTTGCGGTCACCGATGGAACGGTCACCAGAATCCGCCATTCCAATGATGGCGCCGAGGGCAACATGGTGATCATCACCGATGCCGATGGATGGCGCTATCTCTACATTCATCTCAACAACGACACTCCGGGCACCGCCGACAACGCCAACCTGCCGGAGTATGCGTTTGCGCCGGGTCTGGTCGAGGGAATGACGGTGAGGGCCGGCCAACTCCTCGGGTACGTCGGCGATTCGGGGCACACCACTGGTCCCCATCTCCATTTCGGTATGACCGATCCGAGCGGCCAATACATAAACCCCTACTGGAGTCTCCTGGATGCCGACTCGGCCGGGCAGACGCCGTTCGACTTCCTGTGTCGGGGCAGCGACAATCCCAAGTGGGGTCTCACCGACCTGGTTCTCGCCGACCCGGCACTTGCCGGCCCCGACGGCGCTGTGATCCCCACCACCACCGGGGCTCCCTCGTCGGATGCCGGCACCGGTGCCGACGACATCGTCGATTCGAACACCACGACCACCACCATTGATCCTGCCGGCGGTCAGGTGGATGGTGCGACCGACCCCAATGATCCAGCCGATGTCCAGACTGCTGCCCTTCGCCCGGTCATCCCGGGGACATCGGGCCTGTTCGTGGGCGCCCCGACCACCACCACCACGACCCTTCCTCCGGCGGGGCCCGTCACGGCCGGCGACTCGTCAACCGCCGACATTCAGGTGGTGCTTGGTGGGGCTCTCGACATTGCTTCTCTCGGCGATGCCGGATTCCGCGGGTCTCTAGGCGACATCGAACTCGACGGGATCGTCGACATTGAGCGCACGACCGATGGCGAGGGGTTCTACCTGCTCGATCGTTGGGGGGATGTGCAGGAGCTCGGCACCGCCAGGTACTTCGGTTCGATCGATGATTCCGAAGCAACCGGTGAGGCGGTGGCCATCGCCAGCACCACCGATGGTGAGGGATACTGGATCGTCGAGGCCAACGGAGCAATTCATCCGTTCGGTGATGCCGAGAACTTCGGTGATCTCGGTGAGGGATGGTTGACCGCTCCGCTCGTCGACTTCTCGCCATCCCCCGATGGTGAGGGCTTGATCCTCGTTGCCGAGGACGGCACCGTGTTCGCCATGGGTCACGCCCGCTACGCCGGGTCACTTCTCGATCTTCAGGGCATCGGCCTGGTCACCCCGGTGGCGGTGCAGACAACGGTCACCGGCGGCGGCTACTGGATCCTCGGCGACAATGGCCAGGTCCTCACATTCGGCGATGCCGCCTTCAGTGGTTCGGATCGCGGCGGCGCCGCCTGCCGCTGGGACAACGCGGTGGGGGCCGTGTCGTTCAGTGACGGCACCGGCTCCTGGATAGTCGCAGACGATCTCCAGGCTTGGGCGTTCGGCTCAGCTCGTGAGACCGGGCCGCTACGCGCTTCCGACCCGATCGGGGTCACCCCACCGCCCGACACCCCTGTCGTGCTGCCCCGCGATGAAAGCGAAGACGCACCGCCGGAGGACATCGACGACGGATCCGGCGGGCGAGGCGATGGCTCGACAACCGGCAACACCGACGAGGGGGATGAGTCCGGTGATGGCACTGATTCTGGTGATGATGTGTCGGCTGACGAGTCGGGTGATGGTTCGGGTGGTTCGTCCGATGGCGTTGATGCCAACGATGAGTCGAGTTCCGGTGATGGCACTGATTCTGGTGATGATGTGTCGGCTGGTGAGCCCGGTGATGGTTCGGGTGGTTCGTCCGATGGCGTTGATGCCAACGATGAGTCGAGTT
>CAZDYO010000079.1:0-5791 GCA_964509555.1 uncultured Acidimicrobiales bacterium | reverse complement strand
CTGGTGAGCCCGGTGATGGTTCGGGTGGTTCGTCCGATGGCGTTGATGCCAACGACACGCCGCCGGCTCCCGACCAGGGGTCCGACCCCGGCGACGACGTCAGCGCCGGCGATCCGGGGGTCGGCGGAGAGCCCGACCCCGGCAATCTCGACCCCAATGATGCGGTCGGCGCACCAGCACAGCCCGACGGCGGAGATCCCGCCGACGACGTGTCCGCCAACGAGCCCGGGTCCGGGCCCTCGGGTGCGTCAGCGCCCGGTGGAAGTCAGTCCGGTCTGGCCAACGGCGGTGAACAACTCGATCCCAACGACACGGTCGACCCGAGTGTGATTCCCCCGTCGGCACCCTCGGATCCGATCGACGATGTGACCAACTCCGCTGGTCCGACAACCGGCAGCGGTACCACCATCGGTGGCACAGGCGCAGCGTCCGAACTCGATCCCAACGACACGGTGGCACCATGATGAAAAGACGACTTGTCCTTGTCTGCCTGTTGGCCGTGTTGGCGCTACCGGCGCTGCCGGCCGCGGCTCAGTCGACCTCGGTCACGATCACTCCGGCCACATCGCTCGAAGACGGCGATCTCGTCGCTGTCGCCGGAACAGGTTTCGAACCGGGAACCGACGTGTTCCTGTTGCTGTGCAATGACGACACCCGACTGGGCGACACGCTCGGTCGGTGCGCGCTGATCGGCAACGGGTCCACCGGCTACACCGTCGGGCCCGGTGGCACATTCAACGCAACCGGCGTGGCGATCCCGGTTGGTCAGGTCGGAGCCACCGGCTTGGCGACATGTCCACCGTCGGCCGCCCAGTTGGCTCGCGGGGTTTCCTGCTCCATTCAGGTTTCGAATGTCGCCCTCGAACAGGTGGCCGGTTCGGAGATCACCTACACCGAACAGCCAGTGGTCAAGGCTTCGGAGTTGGCATTCACAGGTCCTCATCAGGGGCCACTCGTGTGGGCTGCGGTCGTCCTCATCGGTTTGGGGGCGACCGCCCACACGGGTGGGTGGTTGATGGAGCGCCGGTACCGCTCAGCCTGACCGGGCCATCACGGGTTCGTGGCCCTTCGACCGCGCCGGTTGTGGATCACCAACGCGATCAAGCAGACAAGACCGATCGACACCGCCGCGTTGCGTGTTCGGTGGTTCGGGTCCCCGTAGTGGGAAGCCGGCACCGACACCACGTACGCGGCCGCAGCCAGGGGGATCGGCTGCCGGTTGAGCATCACGGTGAGATCGCCATCGGAGCGGGCTTTCACCGGTGACGCCCGTCCGCTGCACAGCGCGGCCATGGCCAGCCATGGGGAAGCCACCACGGGAGCCCCGGGCCTGGCACCGTCGGCTATCTCGAGCCGGCCGTTGAGGAACGACAACGTGACCGAAAGCCCCTGGTCGGTGGTGGTGAACACGACCTCCCCCCGGGCGAATCCGGCAACCGCGGCCCGACACGGGTAGTCGCCGAGATTGTCGGTGATCAGGTCGGCGAGCATGCAAGCCATGCCGGACGCATCGTCGCCGTCGACCAGCACGACCTCGGGCGGGTGGATCACCTCAGATCTCCCGCCACCACGGTTCGATGTGGAGGTCGTCGGCGATCACCTGCAGTGCGTTGTAGCCGGGGCCGAAGGTGATGAATCCGTGGGGGTGTTGGGTGGAGCCGGCGAGGTAGAGCCGATCGATCGGCGTGCGATACTGGCCGAGTTCCGGGAGCGGACGTCGGTCGAGCATGTTGTCGAGCGAGATCTCGCCCATCATCCAGTCGCCCTTCACCATGTTGACGAGCTTGCGGGAAATGTCGAGCGGGGTGAAGGGGGCCCAGTCGACGAACTTGTCGGCACTGAGATTGGGTGCGAACCGTCGCCACGCGTCGAGACACCGCTGGCCGTACCAGCGACCCATGCCCTCCCACCGACCGGCGCCTCCGTCGTCGAGGCCGAAGGGGGCGAACTGCCTCAACAGTCCGGTGTAGCAACCGTCAGGGGCATCGGTCGGGTCGTAGAGGGAGTTGACCGCGGCGTTGGGACGGGGGTCGGGAAGACCGCCCTTGCGGATGAGTCGCCAGTCGTCGTCGAGTTCGTCGGTGGAGGCGTAGCCGAGGTTGATCACCCAGGCCCGGTTCACGTCGGGGTCGAACTCGGCAGCGGAGTATTCGGGGAGTTCGGTCATGGCGGCGTGCACCGAGAAGAGCGACCAGTCCTTGTGGACCACCCTTTCGGCAACTCGGGTGCGGAGCTCGGCGGGGATCTCGTCGGGGTCGACAAAGTCGAGCATGGTCTGTTCGATGGCGACGGTCGACGCCACCGCCATGCGGGCGGTGATCTCCTCGCCGGTGGCCAGCCGCACGCCGACCGCTCGACCATTCTCGATGCTGATGTGGGCCACCTCAGCATCGCTGATCATGGTGCCACCGTGGTGGGCCAGGTCGCGCCAGAGTGCGTGGGCCAGGCGGTGGGACCCGCCGACGCAGAGCTGCCAGTTGTCGATTTTGCCGACCAGCAACGGGAATCCGATGGCCAAGCCGGCCACATCGTTCGTGTAGCCGCAGACTGCACCGTGGAACGCCAGGTGGGCCTTGATCCTGGGGTGGGTGAAGTGTTGGTCGAGGAACTCGTTGATGGTTTCGCGCCGCAACTTCACCGAGAGGAACTCGGTGCGATCCTCGACCCCGAACGCCGCGAGGGCCCGGGTGAGCTCCTTGATCGACATGGGTGGCTGATACATCAGCGTGCCGAGCAGAAGATCGACGAAACCGTGGGCTTCGGTGTGGAGGCGCCGGAAGGTCTCGGCGTCGGTCTCGGAGAATCGGGCCATCGAGGCGCAGGTCTTGTCGAGGTCGGTGTGGACGGTGAGGGCGGTGCCATCGTCGAAGATCGATGCCATCTGAACCTCGGGACGGATGTATTCGGCGCCGTTCCTGCGAACCTCGAGGTCGGCCACGGGCGGGGCCATGTCGACGAAGGTGTGGTAGTTGGCGTGGACATTGTGGAGGAATCCGGGCTGGGTGAGTTCTTCGGTGCAGAGCCCGCCGCCTTCTTCGTGGCGCCGTTCCAGTACGACCACATCGAGTCCGCTGCGAGCCAGATAGGCACCGAGTGTGAGGCCGTTGTGGCCGGCGCCGATGATGATGACGTCGCAGGTGGATTTCACTTGGACACTCCGGGGTAGGGGGGCTCACCCAGGGGCCACAGGGTCTCGACCCCGTCGGTGTAGGCCGACAGCAAGACCTGCACGTGTTCGGCCTGGCGCATCAGAAAGCGCATGTCGCCCTTGGCTTTGATCGTGCCTCGCAGCGCGGCGTCTATCGGGTCGAGTTGGCCGGCGGCGATCTCGTCGAACACGGTGGCCGGACCGGTGAACCTGAAATCGAGTTTCACGCCAGGGCCGTCGTGACCCACCTCGCGGTACCAGGCGCAATGGCCGTTTTCGATACGGGCCACGAAGTTTCTCTGGGATCCCTCATCGACGTAGGGAGATGTGGCGTCGCCGATGATGTCGATGGCGATGTTCCATGCTCCGTCGGGAAGACCGCTCATCTGGGCGACACGGGTGTTGATGGCGTCACGCACGGCTTCGTACCACTCGGGTGTGTATATGTCGGGCAAGTTGGTCCCCCTGTGTTCCTTCAGTAACTCCGGGTGGTATCCACCGGGCTCGCCAATCCGAGGTCGTCAGCGATTGCCTTGTAGGCGTTGTAACCACACGCGGCATGGACTCCGCCCCCGGGAAACGCCGACGGCCCGCAGAAGTAGAGACCGTCGATTTCGGTGCGGTAGTTGGATGCCTCTGGGAACGGCCGGTTGGCGCCCAATTGGTCGGGAGCGAACTCTCCGCTGGAGAAATCGCCTTCGAACATCCGGTTCTTGTGTTCCATCTGGTCGGGTGTGTAGAGCTTGTGGGCGATGATGTTGTCGCGGGTCATGTTGGGTGCGGCCGCCTGCCACGCATCGATGAATTGTTCGTTGAGGTTGTTGCGGACCTGTTCCCATTCGGCGCTGCTGAGGGCGCTGGCCGGTGGCAGGAAGTACCACCCGGTGGCGGCGTGGCGCCCGAGAGGTGCCTGGGCCTTGTCCCACAGGCTGTTGACCCACATGCCGGCTGCGGCCATTGGAATCCGACCCGAGTAGGCGTCGCGGATGTAGCGGATGGTTTCGTCGGGCCCGTCGAACCCGACCATCGTGTAGAAGCACCGGTTGAGGTCGGGGGCCCAGCGGGACGACTTATAGTCGGGGGCCTCGTGAAGGCAGAACATGGGAGTTCCGAGCACATGACTGGGGCCGTACCTGAAGGCCTTGGCCCGTTTGGTCCAGAGTGGGGAGAGATGTTGCTCGCCGACCAGGTCGAGCAGTGTCTGGCGGACATCGGCGTTGGAGGCGACGCATTTCTCTGCCCGGATCTCGCGACCACGCGCCATCACCCCGACAGCCCGCCCGTCTTCGATGATGACCTGGTCGACACACGAGTTCTCGATCAGATCGACTCCTTCGCGGTAGCAGGCTTGGGTCATGGCCTTGGCGAGAGCGTGGGTGCCGCCTCTCACCAACTTCCAGTTTCCGAAGGTCCACATCAGGAAGGTGAGAAACGCCGCACCGGTGCCGACCTGGTCGACCGGATAACCCCATTCGACGGTGGCGCGATAGAGCAGGGCCCGTAGTTCGGGGGTCTCGAATAATTCGTCGATCACCACCTTGATCGATTTGGTGGCGAAGTTGGCGGTGATGCCGAGGTCGCCGAACATGCCTTCAAGAAGTTCGGTCATGTCGGCCAGCGATGTGGCTGAGGGGATGTTGTAGAGACCGGCGGCCAGCAACCCTTCGAGGCTGATGGCCCGATTCTTCAACTCGACGTAGAGATCGGCGTCGTCGGCGGAGTATCGGGCGATCGAGGCGTGGGTGCGATCCAGCAGGTCGGGTCGATGCAGCACCACTGGTGGCCGGCCATCGGCGAAGGCGATGCCCGCCTGGGCTTCGGGCATGACCGTGCGCAACCCCAGATCCTCCAGGCCGAAGTCGCGGATCATCGGCATGATGTCGAAGAACTCCATGTACTGGCCGTGGAGGTTGAATCGATAGCCGGGAAGCAGTGGTTCCTCGGTGTTGACCCCACCGCCCTCTTCGTGGCGACGCTCCACAATGGCTGTGCTCAACCCGGCCCGCGCCAGGTAGGCGGCCAGACACAGGCCGTTGTGGCCGGCACCAATCACGACTGCGTCGTAAGTTGACGATGCCATCGAATGTCCCCCTTCCCGGCCGCGGGCGATGAATGCGACCGAGTCGATATTCGAAAGTAGCGCGGCGTACGTACACCGTCAGCATCGGAGCTGTTGCCAATGACTGGTGTGGTTGGGGACGATGCTGCCGTCGGGGCGTTGGATGGTCCAGGTGCCATCTCGGTTTCGCCAGGTGTGAAATCCCTTTTCCTTGGTCAGGTTGTGGCCGCCGCAGGCCGGTTGACCGTTGGGTGGGTTGGTCTCGCCGCCTTCGCGGAACGGTTTGATGTGGTCGATCTGACACTTGGTGGCCGGGGTCCAGCAGCCGTGCCAGTAGCAGCGGGTGCCTTGGAGCATCGCCGCCAAGCGAGGGGAACCGGTGAAGAGCCGCTGGCTGCGCCCCACATCGATGACCACCCCGGATGAGTTGATGACCATCCGGCGGACCTGGTCGGTGAGCGCACGAGCCACAACCTCGGCCGAGTTGACCAGGGTGCCGTCGGCGGTGCGGCTGAATCGAGCGCCGGCGATTATGGCGGCGGCGATTTCGGCCGGGATCGCTGGATCGGGCTCGGCACCGCACA
>CAZDYO010000078.1:0-8441 GCA_964509555.1 uncultured Acidimicrobiales bacterium | reverse complement strand
GAATGTCGTAGCCCAACTCCTGGCCCCAGGGCAGGATGAAACCCCCGAGGCAACCGTCGACGTGAAGCCCGATTCCCCGGCGCAGTGCGATCTGCCCGAGTTCCTCTATCGGGTCGATTGTGCCGTAGCCGTAGTTGCAGGCTGAGCCGATCATGACGATGGTGTTGTCGTCGCAGGCGGCATCCATCGCAGCAGCGTCGACCCTGCCGGTGGTCGCGTCGACCGGCACGGTACGCAACTCGACCCCGACGAGGTGGCAGGCCTTGTCGAAGGCCACATGTCCGGTTTCTGGCTTGACGAGGTTGGGCCGGGTGATACCGCGCTGCTCCCGGGCCTGTTCCCGGTAGGCCAGCACGGCGTGAAGGATGCTGCCGCTCCCGCCGGTGGTGATCATGCCCACCGCTTCGGTGTCGGTGACCGCGTCGGCGTGAAGCATGTCGAGGGTCATGGCGATGATCTCACCCTCGAATCGGGTGGCGCTCGGGCACATGTCGCGTTGAAGAACGTTGACATGTGCGAACTTTTCGTAGACCCGGGCCATGAACGCGTAGTGGTCGTGGTCGCCGCAGTACATGGTGCCGGAGCATTGACCGGTCTCCCAACGGGTGTCTTCGCCGGCGGCGATGTCGGAGAGTTCATCGACTATCGAATCGCGGCTACGCCCCTCTGATGGCATGCCCCGGATGACTCCGTGGGTCTCCGCGTAGGGGTATGTGCGGCTCATGGGGTTCCTCCGAGTGCGGTGTGGATCGGGAGCAGCGCTTCGAAGCACGCCTCGAACTGCGACTGCCGGTGATCGTAGAGGGCGCGGTGCTCGGGGGACGGATCGTGTGGCTGTCCAATGTCGACCAGGCGGGAGAGTTCCGATCTGTGGATGGTGCCCTCGCGTGTCAGCGCCAGCAGGGCAGCGGCCCTCGCGGTGGCCAGGTGAGGCTGGTTGGTAATGGCGACCGGCTTGTCGAGTATGTCGGCCAACACCTGCGGCCAGCCTTCCAGTCGAGCGCCACCGCCGGTAAAGCGGACGACTTCGACGGGAGTCGTCGTCATGTGCTCCACATGGGGCAGCAGCCAGTTCAGGTTGTGGGCGAGGCCCTCGATCACTGCTCTGGTCATGTCGGTGCGGTTGGTGCGCAACGACATGTTGACGAATCCACCGCGCATGGCCGGGCTTGTGGAAGGTGCCATGGATCCGTCGAGCCAGGGGAGGAACATGACTCCGTTGGCCCCTTGGGGAGAGGCCTCGAGTGAGACCGGGATCGAGGCCCAGGGATCACGTGTGGTGGAGGGGCCGAGTGGGTCGGTGGGATGGATGACCGAGTCGATGACCTGTTGGAGCACGCGTCCTCCCAATCCGTTCTCGGCCATCACGAGGTGGGTGTCGTTGAACGGGCCGGGCATGGATGTCAGACCGTGGTCGAGATCGCAGGTGAAGGATGCGACCGTGTCGACCAGGACGCTGGTGGTTCCCATGGCCAGGCCGGCCACTCCGTTATCAAGGCTTCCGGTCGCGATGGCCACTGCTGCGGTGTCGTTGGTGCCGGGCGCCACCACCACGCCGGTCGGGAGACCGACCCGTTCGGCGGTATCCCGGGTGAGGATTCCCACCGGCTCTTCCACATCGACGAGGGCGGGGAGACGGGTCGGGTCGACTCCCGACATGGCCACCAGATCAGGGTCATGATCCGTGGCCCCGAGGGTCCGGTTGTCGCACAGTTGGATCATGAACGACGAGGGTTGCGTGGCGGTGATCGTGCCACTGAGACGGGCCGTGAGGTAGTCCATCGGTTCGAGGTAGGCGACCGTTGCCGCATGGGATTCCCGGTGGTCGATCTGGAGGTGGAGGATGTGAGCCAGCGACAGTCCGCCCCCGACCGGAGGTATGCCGTGGCGCTCCGACCAGATGGCGAAGGCCTGGGGATGGTCGACCATGATCTGTCTGGAGTGGTCGGTTCCCCGTCGGTCTGACCACATCACCATGGGAGTCGTGGGTAACCCGAACGCATCGACACCGACGATCGACGAGTACTGACTGCAGACACCGACGGAAATCACCCGGGCGGCCGCTTCAGGGCTGAGAGCCGCAACCTCGGACATGCCCTGGATCGTGGCCTCCCAGATTGCCTCGGGATCCTGTTCGACCACCCGTCCGTCGTCGGATACCTCGGTGGGTACCGGCCGGGTCGCCGAACCGGTGATGGCGCCGTCAACCGAAACGAGCACCACCTTCACGTTGGTGGTGCCCAAGTCAATTCCGATCGAATGGGCCACGTGGGTTGCTCCGGGTGTGTAGCTTCGGCATCTGTCGAGAGGAGACATCATGACTCGTTTCCACGAGTTTCGTATGGAGTCGCTGGAAGGTGAACCGGTTGATTTCTCGGATTTCGCCGGCACCGCATGCCTGGTTGTCAACGTCGCGAGCCATTGAGGTCTCACACCCCAGTACGCAGGTCTGCGTGCATTGCATCACGAAACCGACAAGTTCAACGTGCTCGCTTTTCCATGCAACCAGTTCGGGGAGCAGGAGCCGGGCAGCGCTGAGGAGATCCGTGAGTTTGTTACCAGCAACTATCAGATCGACTTTCCGATGTTTGCCAAGATCAACGTCAATGGTGACGACGCCTGTGATCTCTACAAGTGGCTCAAGTCCGAGCAGCCCGGCGATGGGGATTCGGCCGAGATCGTATGGAACTTCGAGAAGTTTCTGGTGAACGGTGAGGGTGAAGTGGTGGCCAGATTCGGTCCGGTCACCACACCGGAACAGGTCGCCGAGGTGCTGTCAGATCACCTGTGAACCTTCGGTTTACGCTGCGCTCACCACGTTGCGCATGGGCTCACCGGACATCCAGCATCGCAAGTTGTGCAGAAACAGTCTGTCGAGTCGCTCGCCGGTCAGGTGGGACGAGCTCGACTGATGGGCGGTGATCACACACCTCGGTAGATCCCACAACGGCGACTCGCGGGGTAATGGTTCGTCGACCACGACATCGAGGGTGGCGCCTCGTAGGAGGCCGTCTGTCAGAGCGGTTGCCAAGGCGCCCTCGTCGATCACCGACCCACGGCCAACATTGATCAACACGGAGTCGCGTTTCATAGAAGCGAACGCCTCGGTGTTGATCATCTTCTCGGTCTCCGGGCCACCGGGCACGCACACCACCACGTAGTCGGAGCGTTCCAGGAGGTCGTGCAGTCGGTCGGGGGTGAACATCTCGTCGACATGTTCTGCTGACCCGGGGGTTCGGCGGAGAGCGATCACCTCCATTCCGATGGCTTGCGCGATTCGAGCCACCACGGATCCGATTCCCCCGTAGCCGATGATCCCCACGGTTGATCCACAGAGGTCGTGTCCCGGAACCACCGACCATTCATGGTGGCGTGACCTGGTGGTCTGACCCTGGATTCCCTGGGCCCACGCGAGCATCCAGGCGATCACGTACTGGCCGATCGGCTCAGCGTGAATTCCCGAGGCATTTGTGAGGGTGACACCGGACTTGAGCAGCGACTGCCAGATGTCGTGTTCGAAGCCTGCTCCGGGGCTCTGCACCCAACGAAGCTTCGGATCGTTCCAGCGGTGGAGCATCGTGCGCAAGCGGGGGTCACCCCGGTCGATACCGCTCGACCAGTAGACGATCTCGCATCCCTCAGGGTCGCTTTCGGTGGACCCGTCCGGTTCGACGATCACCCAATCAGCATCGGGTGCGATCGCGGTCAGTTCATCTTCGTGTGATTCCCTGACTTCCCGCGCGATGAGGATCTTCACTCGCGTGGGGGATTCATGGCTCGTCGCCGAGTGGCTCACGGAATAAGAGCGTGAGCCTTGTTGAAGATGTCGGTGGGAACCCATCCCTTGTAGATGGGCAGCCAGACGTGGACCATCCACACGGTCTGTTGCACGATGTTGATTCCGCCGATTGCGGAACACTGACCGTTGGTGAGGTGTTCGCCGATGATGAACGGATAGGCACCGGGCGTGATGTCCGTGCACAGCGCCCCGTGCTGATGCCAGTGATCGTTGTTCCCGGGGAAACCCGCTGGGGGCGAACTGCTGCCGGTGTCGAGCAGGAACATCATGCCGGTCAGTTTCGAGTTGGGCGATGTGCCGTCGTACATGAGCCAGTTGGGCTTGTTGGGGTCGAATGGTCCGAGGAGGCGGTTCGGGTCGACGTAGTGAATGCCCTGTCCGGCACTCCAGGTGGCAGCCTGTCGCCATCCGGCGGCCTCAGCGTCGGCGACGGTGGGAAACTGCTTAGCGAATGCCTCCGAGGTCCGAAGATTGCCTGAGGTTGTCATGCAATCGGAGGCCGACAGTGGGCCCTTGGGTTGTGTATAGGCCGCGTTGAAATTGGCTATGAGGCCGTGACCATCGTTGATGGCGGTGTCGGTGGGGTCGCACCAGTAGGGGCGCAGTGAACCGCCTGGGCCCCACAGGCCGCCGACGGAGACCGGCCTGCAGGCGGTGGCGATTGCAGCCGCGGCCAGAACTATGGCCAATACTCGGATGATTCTCATCGTGATTCCCTGTCCGGACACTACGGGTCGCTACTTCTGCGCCGCATGATGGCCCAGGCATGTGACATCCGTCAACAGGTTGTGCGGTTGACTTGTCCGGCGGGTGGTGACGGCGATGGGTGTGGCAGGCTTGACGGCATGAGTCGACCTCGGTTCCATCTGGCGTTTCCGGTACACGACCTGGATGCCGCCAGGTCGTTCTATGGCGGAGTGCTGGGGTGTGCCGAGGGCCGTTCGAGTGACAAGTGGGTCGACTTCGATCTGGCCGGTCATCAGGTTGTCGCCCACCTCTCGCCCGCCGATTGTGTGGCGCCGGCCACCAATGAGGTCGACGGACAGAATGTTCCCGCGAGCCATTTCGGGTTGTTGATGGAGCCCGATGAATGGCACGAACTGGTGGACCGTCTCCGGAAGGACGATGGCACCAGGTGGGTGATCGAACCCACGGTTCGCTTCGAAGGGGAGCCCGGCGAGCAACTCACGTGTTTCGTGCTCGATCCGAGCGGCAACGCTCTTGAGTTCAAGTCGTTCGCCGACGACTCACAGGTGTTTGCCAGGTAGGTGCCGGGCAATCCGGACCGGTCAGCGTGGTCCGCCCCTGTCGCCGGGCCAGCGCGAGCCACCGATCACGTCGGCATGGGGCCAGAACGCGATCGGGTCGAGTGGACCGGCGTTGGTGATCTCGCGGGCCTTGTGACGGGCGGTGACCAGCTTCGCGGACAGGAGCTCCAGGTTGGGCAGGAGGCTGGTGTAGGGGTCCCATGGCGAGTCGCGAAACTTGAGAGTCCCGTCGACCGTCTCGGTGTGGAGCAACTCACTGGTGGTGGAAACCTTCACCACATGCGGGGGGTAGTCGTATTCCATCTCGGCTCCACCGACGGCTCGCGAGTACTTGGTCCACCATTCGTGCTCGGTGCGGTCCTCGCCGGTGGGTTCGATGGTTCCCGACACCATGCCCTCGAATTCGAGAAAGGTGTATCCCTGATGGGTGCAACGAGCCTCGACACGGTCACCGAGGCGGAAGTAGGTGATGGCGCACGGGAACTTGGGTTGGCCGTTGAGCTCCTGGCTGATGAATATGGCTGATTCCTGATCGATTCCCATACCGAGCGAATACCAGCCCCGCACGCCGTTGAAGTCGGCTGAGACCTTGGTGCTGACCCCGTATTCCGGTTCTCCCTTCACCGGCACGCAGTAGATACCCACTTGCACATGGGGTTCGTCCCCGGGGACGATTCCGGGGGGAAGCAGGGCCGCGATCATGTCGGGGTCGCTGCGGTACATCAATGACAGTTTGGGCCATCCGGCAATGTCGCCGGGACGGATGGTCGGGGCGGTGGTCACGAGTCTGGCTCCTCGATTGTGGGTGACGGATCGGTGTCGGGCACGAAGTGGTTGACCACGGCACCGACGGTTCTGTCGAAGAGTGCGGCCAAGTCGATCGGCTGGGTGAGCGCCGAGATGGTTGATGGGGCAATTCTCGGATCTTCGACCTCGGACCAGAGCGCATGGCTGGTGCGTTCGCCGGCGATGACGGTTTCGTCTCGCAGCGCGAGTACGAGGAATCCACCCACGGTGATGAGGATGGCCCGTAGTGCGTCGCGTGCTTCGGCACCTTGGATACCGGCGGCGTCGAGTTCTCTGGCCATGACGACTTCGAGGTCGAGTTCCAGAAGTGATGTCGAGCCGTGACGGTGGGCAAGGGTGGTGATTTCCCGGTGGGCCAGGGCGCTCTCCCAGACGCGACGGGCTGCAGACATGACCCGTTCGCGTGGTGTGGCCCCGGTGATCGGTAGGTGGGCCTGGCGTTCGGACATGCGTTTGATGACCGCGGTGATGATCTCGTCTCGACTGCCGGCATGCCAGTAGACGGTGGTTGTGGTGACTCCGAGCTCGGCGGCGAGCTTTCGCATGGTGAGGGCGTCGGGTCCACCGGTCTCAACCAGAGACAGGGCGCTCTGGATGATCCGGTCGTGGTCGAGCCCGACCCTTCGGCCGGTTCCGGTGCTGTTGGATTGGTCGGTCATGGTTGTTGGGTGGGGTTGCGGCCCAAGGGGGTCTTCTGTAACAGTGTGCAAGTCACTATTACAGTGTTCAAGACTTCGATCAAGCATGACCGGAATCGGTCGAGCCCAACAAACGCCGCAGGAGCCGAAGTGAGCAACCCACTCGAAGGTGTCGACACCAGCAACGCCCCCTACGTGATCGTGTCGTCCGACACCCACGCCGGTCTGCCGGTGGAGGACTACCGCGACTACCTCGAGTCCTCGGTGCATGCCGAGTTCGACGAGTGGTTGCTCGAACGTCACGAGCATCGTCGCATCAGCGAGGAAACCAACGGCGAATACATCGAGCAGTGGGAGGGAGAGAACGCCGATGGTCTGCGGGGTGCCCACGACCCCGAGGTGCGAGACAAGGAACTCGATGCCGACGGCATCGCCGGCGAGATCATCTTCGCCGACGGCGACGCGGTCACCGGCATGGAATCACCACCGTTCGGCGCGGGACTGGCTGCCGGCCAGATCACCGACCCCAAGCTGGCCTTTGCCGGGGCCAGGGCCCACAACCGGTGGCTCGAAGAGTTCTGTGCCACCAACCCGGCCCGCCGAGCCGGGGTGGCACTTGTGCCGATCGTGCACGGAGTCGACGAGTCGGTGAAGGAGATCGAGTCACTGGCCGGCAAGCCGGGTATCAAGGGAATCATGGTGCCCACCATGTGGCACAACAACCCCTCCTACGGGAGTACCCACTACGACAGGGTCTGGGCGGCGTGCGCGGAGGCCGGGCTGGTGGTCCACACCCATTCCGGTGAGGCCGACTTCGACAGCTACAACGACAACGTGGCCCAGTACATGCTCGAGGTTCCGTTCTGGACCCATCGGATTCTCTGGCAACTCATGCTCTCCGGAAAGTTCGACAAGTTCCCGGGGCTCAAGTATTCGGTGGTGGAGTGCGGTTCCTACTGGCTGGGTGACCTTCTGTGGAAGGCCGACGTCAATTTCGGGGCCAGTGGAAAGGTCAAGAAGATGAGTTCTCGCACCAAGGGACTCATCAAGAAACTTCCGTCGGAGTATGTGGGCTCCAGTGTGTTCATCGGGGCGTCCACCATGAGCCGTGAGGAGATTCGCCGGCGCCATGTCAACGGCATCGACGCTCTCATGTGGGGGACCGACTATCCCCATCCAGAAGGTTCGTGGCCCCACACGGTCGAACGGCTGGAGACCGACTTTCGCGAGGTTTCCATCGAGGACACCAGGCTGCTCCTGGGGCTCAACGCGGTCGAGTGCTACGACCTTGACCTGGCCGGACTCACCGAGGTTGCCGACCGGATCGGCCCCACGCCGGAGCAACTTCATCAGGATCCCGATCTGAGAACCGCGCCCGACGCCATACGCGAGGCACGATGGTGGTTCGATGACTACGGCATGGAATGGAAGGGCTGATTCCGGCTTGACCAAGGATGAAGTCGGCCGATCCGCGGTGCGCGGTCCTCTCGATGGCGTGACCGTCATCGACTTCACCAGGGTGCTGGCCGGCCCGATGGCCACGATGAACCTCGCTGATCTGGGGGCCGAGGTGATCAAGATCGAGCGTCCCGGAGTGGGCGATGACACCAGGGCGTGGGGTCCGCCTTGGGCCGGCGACGACTCCACCTACTACCTGGGCATCAATCGAAACAAGAAGAGCATGACCCTCGATCTCAATTCTGATGGCGACGCGGCCTTCGCTGCGGAGTTGTGCGGCACTGCAGATGTGGTCGCCGAGAACTTTCGCCCCGGCTACATGATCGAGCGGGGCCTGGGTCCCGACGTTCTCCGCACTGCCAATCCCGCGTTGGTGTATCTGTCGATCGAGGCGTTTGCCGGCAGTGGTCCGGCCGCGTCGTTGCCCGGATACGACCTGATGATCCAGGCCATGAGTGGCCTGATGCACAT
>CAZDYO010000077.1:0-8493 GCA_964509555.1 uncultured Acidimicrobiales bacterium | reverse complement strand
GGCCCACTCGATCAGATCCTCAATGGTCGGGTGCCTGACGACGTGTTGGTAGACGTTGGTCATCATGGCCCCGCGCCGATTCCAGCGGCGCTTGCCCACGATGTGTATCTCGCTGGCCAGGAAAGCGTTGGCGGTGCGCACAACCGTGCCGATGTTGTGGTCGTGTTCCCAGTTCTCTATGGCCACATGGAACGGGTGACGGCGGGTGTCGAGATCGGCGACGATCGCCTCCACGCTCCAGTAGCGGTAGTGGTCGGCCACGTTGCGGCGGTCGCCGTTGGCCAGCAACTCGGGATCGAACCGGGGGTCATCGGGCCACGGTTCGGGATACGGGCCGACGCCGATGGTGGGTTCGGTCATCGTCGCCCCGGAGGATGCAGTCGGTTTCGGCCGGGAATCTCGTGGCGGTGGCGGGTCCAGTCGGAACCGTCCCAGTAGCGCAGGACACCGGGATCTCCGCCCGGATCGGCGTACCACCCCGATGGCGGGTGCAGGGGATCAGGGTCGGAGTAGGCGACCTCGCCGGACCCACCGAAGATGGCCTGCATGTCGACCGACGCGGAGGCCGGCGTGAAATCGGAGTCGACCACCGGCTTGCGGGCCTGATCCTGACTCCAGTGGCTTTCCTGCATCGTTCGCAGCGATTCGGCGACCACCGGATCCGGGCCCTCGTAGGGCGGCAGGCTCTCCATCGCCCGCAGGATATTGATGCGCTCGCTCAACGGTGGATGGGTGTTGAACAGGTCGTTGAACCGGCGCCCCCGGGCCCCGGTCTCGTGGTCGTCGGGAGACTCGATCCAAAGGTGGGACGTGGCGTGGGAGGTTCGCCTCACCACGGTGATGTCGGCGTCGAGCTTCTCGAGAGCCTGGCGCAGCCCGCTCGGGTAACGGGTGAACTCGATGGCCGAGGCGTCGGCGAGTGACTCGCGGCTGCGGGAAACCGCGGCTTTCAACAGCGCGGCCGCGAGGGGGGCCAGGACAGCGACGAACACAAACCCGATCAGGACCAGAGGACCGCCCTTTGCGGCGTCGCTGCTCCTCTGACGACGGCGGGACGCACCGCCCCCGACCAGAGCGCCCCAGTAGAGCAGACGCCAGAAGAAGTCGGAGATCAGCGCTATCGATCCCGCGGTCGAGGCGGCGACGGTCATCACCAGCGTGTCGCGGTTGCGGATGTGGGCGATCTCGTGGGCGATCACCCCTTCGAGTTCGGCCCGGTTCATCTTGTCGATCAGCCCGGTGGTGACCGCCACCGAGGCGTGTTCGGGGTCTCGCCCGGTGGCGAACGCGTTGGGCGACGGATCGTGGACGATGTGGACGGAGGGGGGCGGAACCCCGGCAGCGATCGAAACCTCCTGCACCAGGTTGTGGAGACGCGAGTACTCGGCCTGCGGGGCGGGAACCGCGCCGGTCGACCGCAAGGCGAGCGTGTCGCCGCGGTAGTAGGAGGTGGCCGTGAGCCAGATCGCCACGACCACGGTGATGGCGGACCCGATGAGACCCAAGCCGATGAAGGCCGACACGAACATTCCGACCAGTACCAGTAGCAGGAAGAACGCGAACATCAACATCCACGTGCGCCGCCGATTCGAGGCGATGAGATCGTAGAAGTCGGGACGATCGGCGGCCATCCGTTCACCGTAGTGGCGGGCCGGGTGGCTCCGGTCAGACCCGCGACGGAGCGACGTATCGTCTCGGGATGGATCTGGTCACAGGTGCACTGGCCGTCGCAGCCGTCTTGCTGGTCATCTCCGGGCCGCGCAAGGTCACCGACCCCACCGCCACCGTCGAGTTCCTCACCGACCTGGGTCTGCCGCGGCCCACCGATGGGTCGGGCCGACGTCGAGTCGCTGGAGCGGTCGGCGTGATTGAGTTGGTCGCCGGGGTATGGGCTCTGGCCACGGGCGGATGGCTGCTGGCGGCGCTGATCGGCGTGATCTACGTGGTTTTCGGCGTCCTCATCTGGCTGGCCATGAGGCGGGGGCTCGGAACCTGTGCGTGCTTCGGCCGTGCCGGCACCCCACCGAGCCGGTTCCATGTGGCAGTCGATCTGTTGCTCGCGGTGGCAGCGTTCGCGGCCATCGCCGCGGACTCACCAGTGGAGGTGATGGATCGATCCTCCCTTGGTGGTGCGTGGTTCGTTGTCGCTGTGGGCGTGTCGGCAGGCATCATCTACGCGCTCCTCGATTCGGTCCCGAGGCACCGGAGGCCGGAACGCGGCTCTCAGCGGGCCTGACACTTGGGACACCAAGTGGTGCCACGGGCATCAAGTTCCCTTTTGCGCAGGATGGTTCCACACCGTTCGCAGGGTTCGCCGCTGCGCCCGTAGCAATGAAGCCGGTGCTGGTTGGTGCCCGTGCGTCCGTCGGAATCGACGTAGTCGCGCAGCGTGGTGCCGCCGTTGTCGATACCCGACTGAAGCGCCTCGCGGATGGCCTCGACAAGCAGGTCGGATCTGGGACGCGACAGCGTGCGGGCGGCCGGGTTGATTCGGGCGATCCACAGAGCCTCATCGGCGTAGATGTTGCCGACACCGGCGACGGGGCGCTGCGAGAGCAACTGGGTCTTCAGGCGACGGCTGGAACGTTTGATCTCGCGGTGGAGATGGGCGCCGGTGAACGACTCGTCGAAAGGTTCCGGCCCCATTTGCGAGAGCGTGGAGATCGACGACCATTCGCCACGTTCGACGAAATGGATGCGGCCGAAGCGTCGGGCATCGTGGAATGTGAGGATCCGGCCGTCGTCGAGATGCCACCAGGCCCTCAGATGAGGATGGTCGAGGTGAACGGATCCGTCGATGGTGTCGTCGACCACCGCCAATCGACCTGTCATGCCCAGATGGACGATCAGGTCGTGGGGGCTGGAGTCGCCCTCGGTCTCGATGATGAGATACTTGCCGCGCCGGCAGACATCGGTGACCTCCTCGCCGATGGCATCGATCGCCGGTGTGAACTTGTCCGACCAATGGGATCCGGCGTCGACCACGATCGAGCCGATGAGCCTTCGCCGGAGCTGGGCCTTGATGGTCTCGACCTCCGGCAACTCGGGCATTCCGGAACTCTATTGGAGGCCCCGACCCAGCGGTATCATTCGGCACCAGTGGACCAGTCCCTCACCAAGATCGTTGATGAAGCCCTGGCCCAGATGCCGGAGATACTCGGGCTCGACGCGCCCAGGGCCGAAGTCTGGGCCGGCGACCTGATCTCGCTGGCCGCTGAGGTCACCGGATCGAACGATTCCGCGGTCCGTGAGCTGGTCAGCCGACTCAACTGCTCGGGCGCCGTTGGTGGTGCCGTGGCCGCGCTCGCCGTCGGGGTGCTGAGCCCCGCCGCCAGGGGCGAACCGCCCGTCGACGCCCCCGATGGTTCCCCCGAATGGACCGCAGCGCTGGGCACCTCCAAGTGCGACGGCGCGTGGATCTTCACCAATCGGAGGGGGGAGTCGGCCGTGTTCCGATTCGTCGACTCTCTCGATGCCGGTCACACCATCGCAGTCGACCTGATCCCCGGTCCCCCCGAGACCGTGGGTGAGGTGATGGTGGGCCCGCCCGAAATGGTCGACCTGGCCGACGATCCCGAGTCCGATGTGGAGGCGACGGCCGCCGACTCCGTGGCGCTGGCACGTCGGGTGACGCAGTCGGTTGAGTCCACCGATCGGCCGAGCGACACCCTGGTGATGAACGGACCGCTGTTGGCGGCACGGCTGGCCGGCATCACCGGTCGGTCACCGGCCGTACCCGCCGCTGTCGAGCCGGCCGAGGTAGCCGAGCTGCCGCCCGTCGACCCCGACGACGACTCCTGGGCCACCGGCATCCTCCTGAGAGCTCTGGGTCTCCACAGAGACGCCGTGGCCGACCCACCGCCGGCGCCTCTCGGCGAGGCGATCGCCAATGCCGCCCAGTCGCTCCGGCGGGCGGCCGACACCGACGCCCCGATCGCCCAGTGGCTGGCCGCATCGCGTGGCCCCGTGGATCTCGACGAACCTGATCTGAGAGTCGTGACCGCGGCATTGGCGGCCGCGGTCCGACCCCACTTCATGGCTCCACTCGACCACGACGCCAGAGAGGCCGTGGCCCATCTCGAATGGGCTGACTGGCTGGGAGTCGTGATCGGTTCGGTCAGGGAAGGTCCCGGGGCATCAAGTGAGCCGGTCCATCTGGTCGACCAGGTGAATCGCTGCCCCGAGGTCGCCTCCACGATCCCCAAGTCCGATCGCCCCCGCGTTGAGTGGGCCTTGGCGATCTGTACCGATCACTGGGGTTTTCTGGGACTGACGGAGTCGGGCCGGATCACGGAGTTGGGTGCCTGGATGCTTCCGAGGATGCTCCTGGAGGCGTGGGCCCCCAACTCCTGAGATCGGTTCGGGTTCAGCCGCCGAGTGAGAGAGGATCGATTCCGCAGTCGGTGAAGCCCGACATCAGGTCGGAGATCGGCGGGGTCTCTCCGCTGGTGAAATCGAAGTTCGAAACGAGGCAGCGGGCCTGCTCCTCGGTGATTCCCATGCTGTCGGCCAGACCGGCGATGATCCCGCCCTCCGGCACGAGGGTGTCGGTGCTGCCACCGCCGGTGTCGGTGGAACTGCCGCCCGACGACGAGTCGCCCGAGGAGTTGCTGTCGGAGGCGTTGGTGTCGACGATCCCGCATTCACGCTCGTTGTAGGCGGTGATGCGATCACCGGCCTCGCTGAACTTGGGGTCGTTGAGGGTGTCTCCCATGGCATCGAAGGCCAACACGATGTTGTCGTTGTTGTCGTCGAGAGCCTTGGTGAGCTGCTCGAGGAAGTCCGACAGCACCTGAACGTCGTCCCTGATTTCTGCCGGTGCCGAACCACGGGCGGCCTTCACCTGCTTGGCGAACTCGCGGATGTTCTCACCGGTGGGGGCGTCGAAAGCGTTGCTGGCGGTGTCGATCGAACGTGCGGTGTCGCACCAATTGGCGGACGACAGCGCTCCTCCGGAGTCGCCACAAGCAGTGGCCAGCAGGGTCAGAACTATCGAAACGATGAGAATTCGGCGCATGGGTGTCTCCTTGGCCCTCGGGTTGTGGGCAGACGCTACCTGTCGACACGTTGGTGCTCTTCATTAGGCGTTTGTGGTCATGGTCACATCGTGCGAGGTTCCCCGCCCCCACGGTCACGGTTGGCTACCGTCAGAGGCACCGGCGCGACGTCCGGTTATCGTTGCGAACAGTTGTTCGCCAGATCCGCAGTATCTCCACGGAGTTTCAGTGCCCCGACAGCTCGAGTTCGAACCCGATTTCGCCCGCGAAGTGGTCAATGTGCCGGTCGCCACCGAGATGAGTGAGTCATTCCTCGCGTACTCGCTCTCGGTGATCACCAGCAGGGCGATTCCCGATGTGCGTGATGGCCTCAAGCCGGTGCAGCGCCGGATTCTCTGGTCGATGTTGCAGATGGGAGTGCGGCCGGGCACCCCATTTCGCAAGTCGGCCCGGATCGTGGGCGACACCATGGGCCGCTACCACCCCCACGGCGATTCGGCCATCTACGACGCTCTCACCCGCATGGGCCAGGACTTCTCGCGGATGGTGCCGTTCATCGACCCTCAGGGCAATTTCGGCAGCCTCGACGACCCACCGGCGGCATCGCGCTACACCGAATGCCGGCTCGCCCCCGCGGCCATGCAGATGGTGCGCGAACTCGACGAGGACACGGTCGACTTCCGGGCCACCTACGACGGCGAGGGCGAAGAGCCGGTGGTGCTCCCGGCCGCGCTGCCCAACATCCTGGTCAACGGCACCAGCGGCATAGCGGTCGGGATGGCCACCAACATGGCGCCCCACAACCTCGCCGAGATAGAGGCCGCGGTCGAGTTGGTGATGACCAAACGCCGTCCCAAGCCGACCATCGACGAGATCATGGCCGTGTTGCCCGGGCCCGACTTCCCATCGGGCGGAATCATCGTCGACGACAGCATCCGCGAGGCCTACGAGACCGGTCGGGGGTCGTTCAGAATCAGGGCACGGGCCCATGTCGAGCAGGTGTCAAGGGGTCATCAGGCCATCATCGTCACCGAGCTGCCCTATCTGGTGGGGGCCGAACGGGTCATCTCCAAGGTCACGGATCTGGTCAAGGCCGGAAAGATCAACGGCATAACCGGTATCGCCGACCTGTCCGACCACACAACCGAATCCAATTCGGTCCACCTCCAGATCGACGTCAAGCCGGCCGTCAACCCGCAGGCCGTGCTCCACGACCTCTACCGGCAGACCCCGCTGGAGGAGACCTTCGGCATCAACAATGTGGTGCTGGTCGACGGGGTTCCCACCACCCTCGGCATCTACGACCTGTGCCGCCACTACATCAACCATCGACTCGAGGTGATCGTCAGGCGCACCCGGCACCGGCTCGACAAGGCCCGCGATCGTCTCCACATAGTCGAGGGGCTCGTGATCGCGCTCAACGCGATCGACGAAGTGGTGGCCATCATCCGATCGTCCCACGACGCAGCCGAAGCCCGCACCCGACTCATGGAGAGATTCGACCTCTCACAGGTGCAGGCGGCCCACATACTCGAGATGCCGCTGCGTCGTCTCACCGCGCTGGCCAAGCTCGAACTCGACAACGAGATGGCCTCCCTGCTCTCGGCGATCGACGACTACGAGAAGATCCTCGGTTCCGAGCAGCGGCGTCGCACCACGGTTCTCAAGGAACTCCACGCCCTGGTTGCCGATCTGGCCGTCGAGCGTCGTGCCGAGATCGTGAAGCCCGACGACCTTCCCACCTTCGACGCCCCGGCCCCGGTCGAGGCCGACCCGATCGATCTCGTCGATGAGCCGTGTCTGATCACCGTGTCCACCTCCGGCAACGTGGCTCGAAGCGACCCGGGTGGTGGCAAACGGGCCACCGCCGGTCGTCACGATCTGATCGCCTGCGAAGTGGCAACCACCACGGCCTCCGTTGTCGCCGCCGTCACCTCAGAGGGGCGGTCGTTCCCGATCCGGGGCGCCGATCTTCCCGATGTCTCAGGCCGTACCCGCGGCTCCGACATTTCCCAGCTGCTCGGTCTGAACCGCGGCGAGCGGGTCGTGGCGCTCGTGTCCGATGATGGCCCACCGCTGGCGCTGGTCACCTCCACCGGGGTTGCCAAGCGCATCACCCCCCACGAAGTCATCTCCACCAAGGCCGGGCGCACCATCATCGGCATCAAGGATGGTGCCCGGGTCGTTGCTGCGTTCGCTGCCCCCGACGATTCGGAGATCGTCATCATCGCGTCCGATGGCCAAGCCCTCCGAACCGCTTCGTCATCCATCAGCGTCCAGGGGCGAGGCGCCGGGGGAGTGGCCGGCATGAAGCTACGGTCCGGTGCCTCGGTGGTGGCCGCTTCGGCCGCTTCCAGCACCGATCTGGTGGTGGCAGCCACATCGCAGTCGGGCATCAAGACCACGCCGGTTCCCGAGATCCCGGTCAAGGGGAGAAACACCCAGGGCGTGCGGCTCGTCAAGCTGGGCAAGGGAGAGTCGCTCACGGTGGTCGTGATCGGCCCCGGAGTCGGGCTCCTGGCGCAGATGTCGGCCGACGACGATCCCAAGAAACTCGACCCCCATCCGGTGCCTCTCTGGGTTGAGCCCAGCCGCCGGGATCTCGTTGCCACCGCCACCGAGCGTCAGATTCGCGTGATCGCTCCCGGGCGGTGGTGACATGAATCCGAAGCAGGCCGCGGCCCTCAAATACGATGCCGACACCATCGAGACCCTCGAAGGCCTCGAGGCGGTTCGGAAACGACCCGGCATGTACATCGGCGGCACCGGATCCGACGGTCTCATGCATCTGGTGTGGGAAATCATCGACAATGCGGTCGATGAAGCCGCGGCGGGATTTGCCAAGAAAGTTGATGTGATCCTCCATCGCGACAGGTCGATCGAGGTGTGCGACGACGGTCGCGGCATCCCGATCGACACCCACTCCAAGCTGAAGGTCTCGGCGCTCGAGGTGGTGTTCACCGAGCTCCACGCGGGAGGAAAGTTCGGCGGCGGGGCCTACAGCTCCTCGGGCGGTCTCCACGGGGTCGGTGCGTCGGTGGTAAACGCGCTTGCGGCCAAGCTGGTGGTCGAGGTCGACCGCAACGGTGCCACCCACCAGCTCTGGTTCAACGCCCGTCGTGCCGGTCACTTCAACGGCAACAGGTTCAGGGCCGGTCACAAGCTCGAGAAGATCAAGAGGATCTCGAAGAACAAGACCGGCACCCGAGTGCGGTTCTGGCCCGACTTCGAGATATTCGACCCCGACGCCCGCATAGACGTCGACGAGATCTGTGAGCGCAGCACCAACGCCTGCTTCCTGGTCCCGGGGATGCGAATCACCGTCGACGACCGGCGGGTCGGCGGTCGTGCCGAGAAGTTCAGCTTCGTCTCCCGGGGTGGTCTGGCCGACCTCGTCGATCACCTGTCGGTCGGGGAGAATGTCTGTCAGGTGATCACCATCAACGGCATCGATTCGTTCACCGAGAAGGTTCCGGTCAATGGCAAGATGACCGAC
>CAZDYO010000076.1:0-8501 GCA_964509555.1 uncultured Acidimicrobiales bacterium | reverse complement strand
GTGTGGAGCGAGACGAGGAAGATCTTGTCCGCCTCTATCTCACGGATATTGGCCAGTACCCGCTGCTGACCAAGGACGACGAGGTCGACCTGGCTCAGAAGATCGAGGCCGGTGCGGAGGCTCGCATCGAACTCGAGAGCGCCGATTCGAACCTGACCACCGCGCGCAAGCGAGAGCTGCGCCGCACCCTGCGCAAGGGCGAGAACGCGGAGCGCACATTCGTCCAGTCGAATCTTCGGTTGGTCGTGTCGATCGCCAAGAAGTACCAAGCGTCCGGATTGCCTCTCCTTGATCTGATCCAGGAAGGCAACCTCGGTCTCATGCACGCCGTCGAGAAGTTCGACTGGCGCAAGGGCTTCAAGTTCTCCACGTATGCCACTTGGTGGATTCGTCAGGCCATCACCCGCGGCATCGCCAATACCGGCCGCACCATCAGGCTTCCGGTCCACGCCGGCGACACGCTCGCCCGCCTGCAGAAGGCCCGGTCGAGGCTCGAGCTCAAGTACGGCCGGGCCGCCACCGTGGCCGAATTGGCCCGCGAAGTCGAGATGCCCGAAGAGAAGGTCACCGAGGCTCTGCGATTCGCGGCCGAGCCACTCTCGCTCTCGGAACCGCTGCGAGAAGACGGCGACGCCGAGCTGGGCGATGTCGTGGAAGACCGTTCCGCGGATTCCCCATTCGAGGTGGCTGCCACCTCACTGCTTCCCGAGGAGATCGCCCGTCTCCTCGCCCCCCTCGACGAGCGAGAGCGGGAAATCCTGAAGCTACGATTCGGTCTCGACCGTGGTGAACCCCGCACCCTCGAAGAGGTGGGCGAGCATTTCAGTCTCACGCGTGAGCGAATCCGTCAGATCGAGGCCCGGGCAATGTCGAAGCTGCGCCACCCGTCGTCCGACACGGGCGCCCGCGACCTTCTCAGCGTCTGACCCACAACGGGCGCCGATAGGTTGCCCCATGGAGGTGTCCGAGCGCCTGGTGGGCTCCCCCGCCTTCAAAGCGGGTGGGATGGGTGATCCCTGTCCGGCGGGTTCGATTCCCGTCCACCTCCGCCAAGATCGCACCCGTGACATCGGGTGCGATTGCCGCGTTCGGGCCTGCGGACGATGGGGCCGGGCAGGTGGCTATCTTTGCAGCATGACCAAGAACCGCATGATCCTCGCTGTCCTCCTGGGCGGCCTTCTTCTGGTGCTGGCCCGAAAGATTCGCGACGTCTGACGTCGGTAGCGCCACACCAGTCCCAACGCCACCGCACCTGCTGCACCTGCGCTCATGCCCACGACCGCGGGCTTTGGCGGTGTGAAGGTCCGGCTGGGGCGCAGGGGGCGCGGGATCTCGAATGTGCGGATCTCCCAGCCGCGTTCGAGGGCCTCGCGCAGGAGGGCCCGGTCGGGGTTGACGGCCACGGGATGTCCCACCGTTTCGAGCATCGGCAGGTCGGTGATCGAGTCGGAATACGCGAATGAGGACTCCAGGTCGTGGCCGTATTGTTCGGCTTTCTCGCGTATGGCCAACACCTTGTTGTCGCCGGCTGAGTAGAACTCGACGCCGCCGGTGTAGCGGCCGTTGCTGTCGATCTCGGCTCGAGTGGCGATTGCGTCGTGAACTCCGAGGTGGCGGGCGAGTGGCAGCACGATTTCCTCGGGTGAGGCCGAGACCAGGTAGACGCGTCGCCCGGCGGCCCGGTGGGATTCGATCAACTCGAGAGCCTCTTCGTAGACGAGCGGATCGATGATCTCGGTGAGGGCGTCGTCGACAAGGGCGGAGATTCGGTTCTGGTCCCAGCCGGTGGCGATTCGGAGCGCGGTTTCGCGCATCTTGATCATCCGGCCCTCGTCGGCTCCCAGATAGCGAAACACGATCTGGCCCCACAGGGCTCGGGCGACTAGCCAGCGGTTGAGCATCCCGGCCCGCTGGAGACTCGGCCCGAACGCGAGCATTGCCGCCTTGGCTATCACGGTCTTGTCGAGGTCGAAGAACGCGGCCTCGGTGAACCGTTCGGGAGTGTCGGCCATCGCCAAACCTTAGGGAGCAGTGTGCATCAGGCGTTGGCAATACCACCTCATCGCTCTATTGTGCCGTCAACGACTTCCCCGTCGAGCCCCGATCTGCTCCGGAGAAGTCGTGCTTACTGTCTGTTGGTCCCCGAAGGGCGGCGTTGGTACATCCGTCGTCGCCGCGGCCCTTGCCATCCGAACTGCCATGTCGGGGGTTGACACCCTTCTGGTCGATCTCGACGGCGATCAGCCGTCGATCCTGGGTCTTGCCCCACCCGCCGGTCCGGGCGTGGGCGATTGGCTGGCGGCCGGTCGAGAAGTGCCCGTCGACGCGCTCGCCGAACTCGAGACCGATGTTGTCGACCATCTGGCGCTCCTGCATCTGGGGAACCCGCACGGTGTCGGTGAGGGTGATCGCCTTGAGGTGTTGGCGGCCGTCCTGGCCGGATCTTCCCGTTCGACCATTGTCGACGCGGGTCGATCACCTGATCGGGGTAGATGGTGGGCGGCGTGCGCCCAATCGGTTCTGGTGATCCGGCCCTGCTATCTGGGGTTGCGTCGGGTCGGTCGTGTCGGGTCGGATTGTGAGGTCGTGGTGATCGACGAGCCCGGTCGGGCGCTCACCGTTGCCGACGTCGGTGCGGCCACCGGGGCCAACCTGCGATGCCGGCTCCCGTGGGATCCGGCGGTGGCGAGGGCTGTCGACGCCGGGATTCTCGCGAGCAGGATGCCTCGCTCGCTGCGTGCCCTGGGGGAGGTTGCCTGATGATCGATGGAGGCGGCGCCGACCTCGATCGACTGGTCGAGATAGTCCACCAGGCTTCGCTCGACGAGGGAATCGTCAGGGGATCGGTCGGCGAGATCGAACGGTTGGTGATGAACCGCTCCCCACTGCTGACCGCTGCCCAGCGTCACGACGTGTGCTGCCGGGTGGCCTCGCGGGTGGAGGGGTTCGGTGCGCTCGACGAGCTTCTCGCCGACCACGACGTGAGCGAGATCATGATAAATGGCCCCGGGCCGGTGTGGGTCGAACGACATGGCGTGCTCGAACTGTCGGGTATCAGTCTTGATCGGGCGGAGATAGACCGACTCGTCGAAAGGATGGTTGCTCCGATAGGCCGGCGCGTCGACCGGCGATCACCCTGGGTCGATGGGCGCCTGCCCGATGGAAGCAGACTCAACGTCGTCATCCCCCCGATCGCGCTCGACGGCCCTTGTGTCACGATCCGCCGTTTCGTGTTGCGGCGCCTGGCCCTGTCGTCATTCGCCGGTCCCGAGGTGGAGGCACTCGTGTCAGAAGCGGTAGCCGGAGGTGCCAACATTCTCGTAAGCGGCGGCACCGGGGCCGGCAAGACCACCCTGCTCAACGCCATGGCGGCCGCGATCGATCCGGCGGCCAGAATCATCACGGTCGAGGATTCCGCGGAGCTTGCCCTGCCTCACCAACACGTCGTGAGACTGGAGGCTCGACCCATCTCGGTGGAGGGCGTCGGTCTGGTCACGATTCGTGATCTCGTGAGAAACGCGCTTCGCATGAGGCCCGATCGGCTGATCATCGGCGAGGTTCGCGGAGATGAATCCCTCGACATGATTCAGGCGCTCAACACCGGCCATTCGGGCTGCCTGTCCACCTGCCATGCCAACAGCCCGATTGATGCGCTTCGCCGAATCGAGAGCCTCGCCATGATGGCCGGTGAGGGCATGCCCCTCACCGCCATTCGCTGTCAGCTGGCCTCGGCGGTGGATCTGGTGGTTCAGGTCGGCCGTAGCGGCGACGGGGGCCGACGAATCGTTTCGATAGGTGAGGTCGTCGGCCCGGACCAGATCAGGACGATCGTCGAGGGTGATTCGGTCCTTGCCTCCAGGTCACGCGAAGAGAGGCTGGCCGCGTGATGGTGTTGGCCATCGCCGCGGCGGTGGGAGCGGTTGTGGTGGCTCCATGGGACGGGTCATCCCCCCGACGGCTCCAAGACCGACATCCGACAACCGGCCGTGCCCGCGTGCCGTCCGGCGAGAAACCGATATTGCAGGTCCTCGACGTCCGGCTTCGCAGAGCCGGAATCTCACTTGATGCCCGGGTTGCGGTGCGTCTGTGGCTCGCATCCTCGGTGGTTGGTGCGATCTCGACTGCCCTCGTTCTTGGTGCAGACGGACCCGTCGGGCTCATTCTCGGCGTCACCGCCGGGGCGGTTGTGCCGGTTGTGATGGTGCTCGTCAAGGGAGACGACGAATCGCGGCGGGTCATGGCCTCGCTGCCCGAGATGCTGGAGCTGTTGGCCCGATCACTTCGGGGCGGCGCCGACCTCCACACTGCCCTCCACGACCTCTCCGATGGCACCAACGAAGCCGGGCTGACCCTCAAGCCGGTGCTTCTGCGGGTTGAGGCCGGCGGGCGGCTCGGCGAGTCGTTCGACCGGTGGGTGGTCGATCTCGGCCATCGCGACGCGTCGATTGTCAGGGCGGTCATCCGCCTCGGCGACTCGACCGGAGGCTCCATGGCACCCGCCCTCGATCGTGCCGCGGCCACCATCCGTGAACGTTCCGCGATTCGTGCCGAGGTCCGTGCGCTCACCTCACAATCTCGTGCTTCGGCGATCGTCATCGCGGCCAGCCCGATCGGGTTTCTCGCCGTGGTGTCCGCCACCGATCCGAGAAGTGCCCATGTTCTGTTCGCGACCTCGATCGGTCGTGCCTGCCTGATCGGCGGCCTTCTGCTCGATGGGCTGGGGCTCCTGTGGATGTCACGCCTAACCAGTGGAGTGGAACGGTGAACACCATGGCAATCCTCGCTTCGATCTCGCTGATGGCCGTGCTGGTGGAACCACGGCGTGTTGGGGCCACGCGGCGCCCGTGGAGATCGGGGCGAGGTGGTCTACCCATGAATGGACTCGATCGGGTCGGCGTCAGGCTCGGTACCGGGCTTCTGTTCGATCCGATGCTCAGTCCCCGGGTACTCGCGCTGGTTGCGTTCGCGGCGTCCGTCATGCTGCTTGTGTCTCCGATCGCGGTCTTCATACCGCTGGCTCTCGCGGCTGTGGTGTCGGCCCGTCGTCGCCGCCGGCAGCGACTCGACGCCGAGTCCCTGATCGCCCGCGGCCTTCCCGATGTCGTTGATCTACTCACGATGGCCGTGGGCGCGGGCCTCACCGCGCAACTTTCGATGTCGACGACGGCCCCTTGGTTGCCGGAGCCGTATCGAACGATGGCTTCGGAGGTACACCGCCGTACCGGGTCGGGCGAGCCCTTCTCGGCGGCACTCGAAGCGGCTGCCGATCGCCTGGGTCCGGAGGCCAGGCCCCTCACCGCCACACTGGTGGCCGCCCAAACCGACGGTGCCGCCCTGTTGCCGGCGCTCGAACGCGTTGGCGATGAAGCCCGTCGGCGTCGACGGGTCGCCGCCGAGGACCGGGCCAGAAGGATTCCGGTCGCGATGCTGTTCCCGCTGGTGATCTGCGTGCTCCCGGCATTCGCCCTACTCACCGTGGTTCCGCTTCTCGTCGGCACCATCTCCGAATTGCAGCTCCCGGGCTGACCATTCGCTTCCCATTTCCGAGACGCCAGTCGACTTCCCCGACCAGAAACCCAACACGGGAGAGACCCGATGATTACACGAAATGCAGCGATACGAGCTGCTGCAACAACCCAATCGTTCCTGGCCGTCCGCCTGAATGGTCTGAACGATCGCGGCCAAGCCACCGCGGAGTATTCGCTTGTGATCCTGGGGGCCGCCGCGGTCGCCTTGATGGTGATCACCTGGGCCACCAAGACCGACAAGGTCGCGTCGCTGCTCAACAAGGTGGTCGACAAGATCATCAACCAAGTGGCGTGAACCGAACGTCAAGGGGACAGGCCACCGTGGAGACGGCACTGCTGTTGCCGTTCATCGCGCTGGTTCTGCTGGCCGTGATCCAAGTCGGGCTGGTGGTGAGATCCCGGATCCTCGTCACCCATGCGGCCCGCGAGGGGGCCCGGGCGGCGGCGGTCGGAGCGTCATACAAAGATGTGAGGACCGCCGTCGGGATTGCCGGTGACCTCCCGATTCAGCGGCTCAATGTGGAGGTGACACGTGCCAGCGGAACGGCAACGGTGACGGTCACCTACATTGACCCCACCGATGTTCCATTGGTCGGCCGACTTGTTGGTGACGCTCGCATCGTGGCCGTTGCTCGAATGCGAATGGAGCCCGGATGAGCGCGTGGCCCGATAGTGGCTGCACCCGCGATGACGGTCTCCTACCAGAGTCGAAGCTGAGACGGGTAGGTAGTCGATCCGTATGCCACCAGGAGGTCGCTGCTCGACGAAATCGACGCGGTGATCGAGGTCACCAGATACGAGCCTGCCGGTGCGGTCACGTCGATGGATCCCAGATAGACGATGAGGTGCCCGAATTCGGTTCCGTAGTCGGCCTGCAAGAACCCGTTGGAGCCCGAACCGATGGTGGTGCACCCGGTCATGGGGCCGCGGCAGATTGCGGCACCGGCATCGACCACTCCGAGCGATGTCGGGTCGAATCCGGCCGCGGCCACCCAGACATCGACTGCCAGATTGCCTGTCAACTGCGTGTCGGAGTCCACGGGTCTGGACCAGACCAGCACGTCGGGATCCGAGAGTTCGATGAGCGAGTTCGGATTCCTGGTGAGCAGAACCCCGGGTTGCGGATCGATGGCCTGATCCCAATTGAACAGGCCCGGCTCCCCTGAGGGACCCGTGAGCCGGAGAGGGCTTCCGATCCCGCCGCCGAGATGGGCATCGGGCAGAATGGAGGCCGGAATCGTGGCCGTTGGAACGACCGACGCAACCACAGCGGCCGTGGTGGTGGTCGGTGGCGTGGTGGTCGCTGGCGTGGTGGTCGGTGGCGTGGTTGTGGGCGCGACGGTGCTCGGCGCCGAGGTTGTGGCAGGAACGGTGGTTGTGGTCGAGGTGGTCGTGGTGGGCGCAAGAGTGGTGATGGCGGGGGTGGTGGTCGTGGCCACCACCCTCGATGCTGCCATCTCGGAAGCGGGAGCGGGAGCAGCGGTCGGCGTCACCATCGTGGCCGCCGCTACGGTCATGGCCAGTGCACCGGATGCCACCGCGTTGGGCACATTGGCCAGTGTGCTCACCCTCAGGGCGAATGGCGACTGGGCGATCCAGTTGAGCGGACCCCAAGCCCTGCGTCTCGAGGTGAGAGACACCGACAGGAATGCTCTCACCACACTCGGATCGAAGTGGGTTCCTGCACACCTCGACAGCTCGGCGCGGGCCTCGTCATACGAGATCGGCTTCTTGTATGACCTCGTCGATGTCATCACATCGAAGGCATCGGCGACAGCGACGATTCGACCGGCGCGTGAGATCTGGTTTCCGGACAGGCCCCGCGGGTATCCGGTGCCGTCCCATTTCTCATGGTGGTCATGGGCGGCGCGCGCCCATTCCCCCAGCCAGCCGCGAAGAGGCTGAACCAGGTGCCATCCCTCTTGGGGGTGACCAGCCACCACGGCCCGTTCGGCATCGGTGAGTTCACCGGGCTTGTCGAGAATCCCGGGTGGAACGCTGAGTTTTCCGATGTCGTGGATCAGACCGGCCCAGTGGAGCTTCGAACGCTCGTCGTCGGTGAGGTCGAGTTCAACCGCGATCATGTCGGCATAGGCCCGGACCCGCTCGGCGTGGCCCCGAGTCCTGCGCTCGTGACGACTGAGTTGTGCGACCAGATCAAGCATGTGCTCGGCAGCCTGCTGGGGCGTCCGTTCGTCGAGCACTCCCTGTTCGACCTGCCGCGCAAGATCTCTGGTCGTGCCCTGCTTCAGCGCGGTACGAAAGCGGGACGGTGCGGCGTCAGGGAACACCACCGACAGCTTGAGCAGGGTAGCCAAGGGCAGGATCCTGCGGGTCCAGCGGTCGATCCCGATGATCGCGGCCGTGGATGCCACCGACAGCGCGGCCCATGTGAGAACCGCCTGCAGGCGCGATGATGCCGGCCCTATGAGCACGTGGACACGCCAAGCTGCCACTGTCACCAGTGAGAACGGGAGCAACCGCAGGCTCAGCCGCAGGATTGTGGCCGCAAACGGTCTGGCCGTCCAACTGGCGGACTTTTCGGTCGGCTCCGCATCCATCGACACTCAATCGGTGACCATGGCAATGGTGTTGATGAGTCGATCGGCCCTAATCCACATCTCGCGCAAAGGGATGCGCCGCGAGGCCGGGTTGTCTGGCGGCTACCGTCACAGTTGTGCAGATCATCGTCCACACCCACGAACACGGCTCATGGACCGTGCTCACGGTCGCCGGAGAACTCGATGTCGTTGGTGGTCCCGATCTTCGGCAGCACGTCATGTCGGCCACCCAGAACGGTCAGTCCAATCTCGTCCTCGACCTGACAGGTGTCGACTTCATCGACTCATTCGGTCTTGGCGTGCTGGTTGGTGCCCTCAAGCGGACCCGTCTGGCCAACGGCGACCTCAGGCTGGTGATCACCGAGCCCCGCATCCGCAGGGTGCTGGAGTTATGTGATCTCGATCGGGTGTT
>CAZDYO010000075.1:0-8689 GCA_964509555.1 uncultured Acidimicrobiales bacterium | reverse complement strand
AGTGGGGATCATCTCGCGGAGGTAATCGACGGGGCGACCCGAGATGATCGCGACACGTCCGAGCCGCTCATTGAGGCGAAGCAACAGGTCGGGGACAGCCGGACGCACAACAGCCCCGTCGGAGACGCTCGAAATGTCGGCCAGGACACCGTCGAAATCCAGAAACAGTCCCGCCGACGCGGGCGCCGCGGCGATGCACGCCACCGGATCGCTGATGGTCATCATGTGGGATCCATCGGCTCGAATCGAGCCGTGTTCAGCCAATCGCCTTGTCGAGACCGAGTATGACGAAGATGTGGAAGTCCTCGAGGCCCTCGGGCGACTTGATGAGCGCCAGTGGATCGGCGGGCGCCGCTCTCAGCAGCGATTCCGTTCCGCCCAGTGTCTGGGCCACGACCTTGGCCTCCTCCTTGTATCCGTCGATGTAGTAGACGGCCGAAAGCTCGATGTTGGAGGTGGTCGCGTTCTTCGCCTCGGCCACGTAACCGGCGGCGGTGAGTTCTCCCTTGGCGGCTCCGGCCGCTCCCTTCACTCCGCTGCCGTTGGCCACCACGACCTTGACCTCAGCGGGGGGACGCAGCGATGGCGCGGGGGCAGCGACCGGGGCCGAGGTTTCGGTCGACTGGGAGTTGTCGAGGCTGGTCGTCGATTCGGTGGAATCGACAGGAGCAGTGGTGACGCTGGGAGCAGTGGTGGTGGTGACGACAGGACCCGCGGATGTGACGCTCGGGCCGTCGAACCCCTTCGCCAACAGGACAACACCGATCAGCACGGCCACAACGATGAGCATCACGCCCCTGGCGGCTGCGTTGCCGGCCGACCCGGCGAAGGAGTTGTCGGATGATGCGTAGCGTCCGGGCGTGGTCATGTCAGCCGTTCTCCTGGATTGTCGGGTCGACGAACCTGCGCGACCTTCGTCGCTCATCACGCATCCTACGCAGACGGAGCACGAGCAGAGGATCGTGGTTCATCGCGGCAGGTGAATCGATCACCTCATCGAGGATCTCGTGGTAGCGGGTGATCGACAAGTCAAGGGAATCGGCGATCTGCTGGTGCTTCGAACCGGCACGGGTCCACCAGTTCTGCTCCAGATCGAGGATCTTGAGATCACGTTCGGTGAGTTCCATCCCTACAGACTTGCAGATCTACCCCCCTGCACATGACCATCCCCACCCGGTTCCCCTCTACGCTCTTTGGACGGATGCGGCGACGCACCACGCCCGAGTAGCTCAGTTGGTAGAGCAGCTGTCTTGTAAACAGCAGGTCGCAGGTTCGACTCCTGTCTCGGGCTCGGTTGCGGCGAGGGCCTCAGCTCCGGCGTCTCATGATCTCGAAGCAGGCCACGGCGGCCGCTGCCGACACGTTGAGCGAGTCGAGAACCCCCTGCATCGGGATCGACGCCACCGTGTCGCATCGCGCCCGAACCAGCCTCGAAAGGCCCGGACCCTCAGCGCCCAGCACCAACGCCACCGGCTCATCGGCAACGGGCAGGTCATGAATGGCGCGGTCACCGCCGGCGTCGAGACCCACGGTCCACACACCGGCTTCACGCATTGTCGCCATGGCGGCCGGCAGGCCGGCCACCAGCGACATCCGCAGGTGTTCCACCGCACCGGCCGCCGACTTGGCGACGGTGGGGGTGACGTGCGCGGCACGGTGGCGGGGCAGCACCACCCCGGTCACACCGGCACACTCCGCTGTGCGAAGAATCGCACCGAGGTTTCCCGGGTCGGTTACGCCGTCGAGCAGCAGCAGAAAGGGCTTGGTGCCGTCGACCTCGGCCACCAGAAGATCTGGCAATTCCACGGGAGTGAGTGGTGCTGCCAGCGCCAGAACACCCTGGGCCCCCTCAGTACGGGTCATCGAATCGAATCGCCCGCGGGCCACCTGTCTGACGGTGACCTTGTGCTCATCAGCCAGATCGATGATGTCGTCGAGGATGGGAGCTGAGTCGAGATCGCCGCTCAACACGACCTCGCGTGTGGGCCGAGTGCCGGCCAGCAGCAACTCGCGAACTGCCTGACGCCCCTCAACCTGCTCTCCACCCAGCGAGTTGTCGTGCCTGGTGCCTCCACCGTCGCCCCTTCTGACCGGCGTTGTCCCCCGTTGCCCCGGTCCGGGTCGACGACGACTCGACTTGTTTCTGCTCGGCGCCCGACCCGATCCACGTTTGGCGCCGGCCGAACCCCTCTGGCCCCCACTCTTCGGGGGGCGGGAACTGCCGCGTTTCCCACTCGATGCCTTCTGCTTGTGACCACTCATCGTGTGACCACCGCGACAGCCCAGGCCACGATCCCCTCACCTCGGCCGAGCGCTCCGATGCCCTCGGTGCGGCGACCCTTGACGGTGACTGGGCCCCCCATCGCGTTGCTCAGGTTGGTCTGCATCTGATCCTTCACTGGAGCGAGCTTCGGTTGATCGAGCACCACGGCGCAATCGATGTTGCCCGGACGCCAACCGGCTTCGCGAACAGCGTCAGCCGCCCGCGCGAGAAGCGCCACGCTATCGGCACCCTCCAACTCGGGATCACTGTCGGGGAACATCTGGCCGATGTCTCCCAGGCCCGCAGCCCCCAGCAGGGCGTCGATGCACGCATGGGCCACCACGTCGGCGTCGCTGTGACCCACAAGGCCCGGCGAGTTCGGGAACTCCACTCCCCCGAGAACCAGCTTGCGGTCGGGATCCGGGCTGAATCGGTGGATGTCGAAGCCCTGCCCGACCCGAAACGGAACCTCGGTCGGGTCGGACAGACGGCCGGTGTCGTTGTTCATGGGGTCTCCTGGCGGCGATCGAGAAGCAATCCGGCGACGGCGAGATCGGACGGATCGGTAATTTTCATGTTGTCGGGATGGCCCTCGACGAGCACGACCATGCCGCCGTCGGCTTCGACCAACGTGGCATCGTCGGTGGCATCGGACCCGCCGGCATGAGCTCGCCGTATGGCTGGAGCCCGGAACGCCTGCGGAGTCTGCACAGCCACAAGACGCGAGCGATCAACGACGCCGGAACAACGGTCGCGGATGGTGTCGGTGAGCGCCACCACCGGCACCGCGGCATCGGCGCCATCGACAATCGCGGAAATGACCCGCTGATATATGCCGTCCCCGGCCAACGGGCGAGCACCGTCGTGGATGAGGATGATCCCGGCTTCGTCGGGCACCCCGGCCAAGCCGTTTCTCACCGAAGCCGACCTCGATGCCGCGCCGGCCACCACTCTCACCTCGGTTGCCGACATCGACGGTGTGGCCGAGATCTCGAAGCCGTTCACCACCGGCCCATCGACCGCATCGGCAGGCAGCACCACCACGACACCGCTGCTGTGGGTCGAGGCAATCCTCACCGATCTGTCGACCACACGCTCTCCGCGCAGGTCGAGGAACTGCTTCCGGGCACCGAAGCGGGTGCCGGCTCCTGCTGCCACCACGATCGTCCATATCGAGTTCACGGTTGGTGGTTCGATCATTTGCTCAACTCGATAAGACGGGGCACCCACATCTAACTAGTGTGGTGCCCGATCATGTCTGATACCACCCTTCTCAAATCGACTCTTCTGTTCCAGCATCTAAACGACGAAGAACTTGAAGAGATCGTCGCCCTCTCCGAAGAGGCCACGCTCCGCCGGGGCGATGTGATCTTCGCCGAGGGCGAGGATCCCAACGACCTCTACATCGTGGTGAGCGGCCGTATCGCCATCGCCAACAAGTCGATCGACGGCCGCGAGTCGATGGTGGCCCTCATGGAGCCCGGAGACCTGTTCGGGGAGATGGGCCTGTTCGACGACAACGGGCGCTCCGCTGAAGCACGCGCCCTCGAGCCGTCCAAGGTCATGTCGATTCCCTACGCCCCCATTCGGCAACACTACGACGACCGCCCGGAGGCTCTCTGGAGTGTGGTGAGGCTTCTTGCCGGTCGGCTTCGCTCGATGGACGCCGCCCTGGCCGATTCGGTCTTCCTGGATGTCACCGGTCGCACCGCCAAGCGCATTCTCGAGCTCGCCGGCGATGCCGAAGAGTTTGTTCTCCCGGTCACACAAGAAGAGTTGGCCGGCATGGTCGGGGCCAGCCGGGAACGCGTCAACAAGGCCATCGCCTCGTTCGTCAAACTGGGGTGGCTGGCCCAGTCCGACCGCCGTTACGAGATCACCAACCGGGATCAGCTTGAGATTCGGGCCCGCTGATCGTTCGGGTGGGCCCGAACGATCAGGCCCACAACCAATCGGCGGCTTTGCCCCACGCATCGGCGGCGTCGGCGGGCCGGTGGGCGGGTCTCCCGGGATCGTGGACGAAACCGTGCTCCGCCTCGGGGTACTCCACAACCGTGGCTCCGGTTGAGCGAAGCGCAGCGATGTCCTCGGGAGGGGTGTATGCGTCGAGGCCGCCGACGATCTCCATGACCGATCCGGAATCACCTCGGGAAACATGATCCAACGGCTCACCCTGCCCGGGACCACGCCACGATTCCGGCACCTTGATCATTCCGTAGAACGGCACGATCCGATCGAACCTGCCGGTGGAAGTGGCCTTGAGCGCGTACATGCCCCCCATGCAGAACCCGATGGCACCGGTTCGTTGGCCGCCGACGACATCGGCCGCGGCCAGCATGTCGCCGAGTATCGCTGAGTCGTCCATGCCGGACGCGGCATCGAATCTCTGCTGGAGGTCGAAGTCCTCCCGGCCCGGGTAGAGCTCCATCGCACACACCCGGCACGACCAATCGGCGGCGAGACGCTCGATGATCGAGTCGACGAGAGGTCGGAGCCCGAATATGTCGGGCACCATGACCAGACCACGATCGCCGGGGTTGCCGGCCACCGCCGCCGGAGTTCCTGAGGGCAGTTCGATTCGCATTTGATCATCTTGGCAGCGGGCTCGACGATATGCATGTGAAGCGGCCGGTTCAGGACGGACCAACCGAGGCCAACTCGACCGCCGCGGCCAGTGTGGGGGCCCTGAGGATGGTCAGCCCGTCGGGCTGGTCGACGACAGCACCAGGCACGATCGCGTGTTTGAACCCGTGGCGGGCGGCCTCGGCCAACCGGCGATCCTGATGGCCGACCTGGCGCAGCTCGCCACCCAGGCCCACCTCACCGATCACAACAAGATCATCGCCGACCGGGTTCCCGGTGAGCGCCGACGCCACCGCCAGCGCCAGGCCCGCGTCGGCACCGGGATCGACCACCCTCACTCCACCCACGGCCAACGCATAGACATCGCATTTCGACACGCTGAGACCGACACGTCGTTCGAGCACGGCCAGGAGCATGGCCAGGCGACCCGGATCCACTCCCTGTGCGCTGCGCCGCGGGGTGGCCAACGATGATCCGGCGACCAATGCCTGGATCTCGATCAGCATCGGTCGCTGCCCGTCGATCGTGGGCACCACCGCCGACCCGGAAACACCGGCGACCCGGTCAGCCAGGAAGATCCCGCTCGGATCGGGAACCGACGCGAGACCGTCGCCGTTCATCTGCATGAGCCCCACCTCGGAGGTGGGGCCGAATCGATGCTTGGTCGCCCGCAACACCCGAAGACCGTGGTGACGGTCGCCCTCGAATTCGATGACGGTGTCGACGATGTGCTCGAGCACCCTCGGCCCGGCGAGCGTGCCCTCCTTGGTGACATGACCGACGAGGACCAGCGAGATGCCCCGGGCCTTGGCGACGTTGAGCAACTTGTTGGCGCACTCTCGCACCTGCGCGACCGAACCCGGGGCCGACCCCAGCTCGGGATCGTGCATGGTCTGTATGGAGTCGACCACGATCAGGTCGGGCTTCACCGAATCGATGTGGGCCCTGACGTTTGGCAGCGAGGTTTCCGACACCAGCCAGAGATCATCGTGGAGAGCTCCCACCCGACCGGCCCGGGACTTCACCTGCGACGCTGACTCCTCACCGGTGACATAGAGCGACCTGACACCGGCCGCGGCCGAACCCCCCAGCAATTGCAGCAGCAGCGTGGACTTGCCGATGCCGGGCTCACCTCCCACGAGTGTGACCGACCCCGGCACCAACCCCCCACCGAGCACACGGTCGAACTCTCCCATGCCAGTGGGGACCGAGATTGCGGCCTCGTCGCCCACCTGGGTGACCGGGACCGGAACGGACGCATCGGGCAGTGGCCCGACCTTGCAAGTTGGCTGGTCGAGCTCCTCAACCAGGGAATTCCATTCTCCGCACGAATCACATCGGCCGGCCCACTTGGGATGGGACGCCCCGCAGGACGAGCAGCGATGAACAGTTCGGGTACGAGCCATCAGCGAACCTTAGACACCGGCTATGACGCTCCGGCCGTGCCCACGATGAACTCGGCCCAGATCGGACGATGATCGCTGCCCGTCCCGGTACCCACCCCGGCATCGACCGCGGCCGTGTCGTCGGTGGCGAAGATGTGATCCAGCCGGAGAATAGGCGGATACAAACGACCCCGCGGCCACGTCGAGACCCAGCCCATGCCGCGCTTGAGCAAGGCATCGTAGGAGCCGGCACGATCGATCGCCCGGAGATTGTCGTGTTGGAGCGTGGCATTGAAGTCCCCGGCCAGAATCAAGGGACGCTGGGCCCCGGCCACCATGTCGGCCAGCGCCCGCAACTGGTCAGCCCAGGCCCGTCGCGCCGAGTCGAACACCGGCGCCTGGATGTGGACCCCGATGACATCGACGAGAACGCCGTGATCGTCGACCGTGGCAACCGGCATCATGGAACCACCGATGTCGCGGAAGCCGGCGTCGACGAACGGTAGTCGCGACATCATTCCCGAACCGGTGGCATCGCGTTGGGGCATGAGGATCTGATAGGGGTACTCCCCCATCAGACCGGCCGCGGCGAACAATCTCACCTGCCACGGTGTGAGTTCCTGAATCACGATCACGTCGGTGTCCAGCTCGAGAAGTTCTCGTCCGAGATCGGTCACATCGGGGTTTCCCAGGAACACATTTGAGGTGACAACGGTGATGGTGACATCGTTCCGGCTCGGAATCGGGGCGGCGGATGCTGCCCTCCATTCCGGCAGGGTCCAGGCGAGGTGGGCCAGCGCCAGGACGATGGCCGCCACCGACATGAGGCGCCGCCGCGACGCCACGGCCATTCCCAGGATCGGATAGATCGGGATCATCAGAAGCGGGGTTAGACCCACCAACCCGATCATCCATGTGGTCGAGTCGGCGCCGGTGAACCTCATCGCCGCGACCGCCGCCACCCAGGTGACGATCGCCCATCCCCCCGAACTGAACGCGGTCTCGAGGTGCGCCGCGATTGCCGATCTCACGGCGATGCGATCAGGCGCCACGACCCTTGAACAGTTCGTCGAACCCCCGCATCAGCGAATGGGCGGTTTCCGGAGGGTCACCCGGGCCCGGATGGAAGAAGGCGGTGGCCACACCCATCTCACGGGCGGCATCGAGGTTCTCGGGCACGCTCGAAAGGTAGAGGCAATCGAACAGATCGACCGACATGACCCGCCGCGTGGCCTGCAGCAGGGCGGGTTCCGGGAGCATCTGACCGACATCACCGCTCACCATCCACGACGCAACCGCGGTCTCGAGGGCCGCCATTCGTCGCAACCTCTCACCCCACGCCCGGGGCTGGTTGCCGATGGCCGCCACCGGCAGCCCCCGCTCGGCTGTTTGATCAAGGAAATGATGAAGGCCCGGAACCAGACGGAACGACGACAGGTAGCGGGTCTCCATCTCGCCGGCCACCGGCCCGAGCCCGACCTCGCTCCAGAACTCAGACGGAGAGATCCGGTCGAGCATGAGCTTGCGATGGAGTTCCCTGACGGTGTCGGGGTCGGTGTCGGGCTGCTCGGCTTGAATCAGTGGCAGGAGCAGCCCGTCGAACGAATCGGTGGGGCGCACGACGACACCGTGGACATCGACGATGAGAAGCCGCAGCATTCGCTGTCGGGGCTTGTTGGCCTCTGCGGCCCGGGTGGCCGCCCGTTTCTCCCGCTGGCGCTGGTCGCGACGGCGACGGCCCTTCGGGGTTCGCCATTTCACGAGACACCAGGCACCGAATCGGGCGAGCAATGCCAACGCCAACAAGACCGCGGCCGCCAGCATCACCATCGCCCAGACCCGTGGGAGGATGTCCTCGATCGTTCCGGAGGTATCGAGGGCCCTGGGAGAGTCGCCGTAGGACATCGTGAAGGTGGCGGTGTTGCCCTCGATGACCGCTCCCTCGTCGGTGCTCGACACTCCCGTGGGTAGATGAAGCACAACCGTCAGCCCCAGCGATTTCTCCAGAGAGGTTCCGGCTTCGGAAGTGATCTTCGAAACGGCCCGGCCAAGCGGCAAACCCAGTTGGCTGGTGACGGTCTCATCGCCGAGCAACTCGAGGTCCGGTGATGGGTCGACGGTTCCGGTCAGCTCGTATCGGGTTCTGGCCGGGGCGAGTCCCACAAGGTCGAACTGGTGCCCTTGGGTCAGGTTGAGATTCTGGAAAAGGACCCCGTCTCCTGCAATCTCGGCAATCACGCCGGGAAGCAGATCGGCGGACCCGAAACGCTTCGTGGCCGACACCGTGACCTCGCCCGAGGAAGAAACGGTTGGCCCATCGACGGCCCAACCTGCCTTCGAAAGATCCTCAAGACGCAACGCGTCGGGTGCGTCCGGAACAAGAGCCACGGCTTCGGCATCGGCCACAACGGTTAGCGTGACCACACCTGATCCGTTGTCGGCCACGGCTATGTCGACG
>CAZDYO010000074.1:5820-8723 GCA_964509555.1 uncultured Acidimicrobiales bacterium | reverse complement strand
TTTCCTGATGAAGGTGCTGGTCGACTACCCGTCACCCACCGAGGAGCTCGAGATCGTGCACCGCATGGGCGTCAACCCACCGGTGGCCACGCAGGTTCTGTCGCCGGAAGCGGTGATGGCCCTGCAGGCCCGCGCCGATCAGGTGATCGTTGAGCCGTCGGTGGTGGAGTACGCGGTCAACCTGGTCACCGCCACCCGCCATCCCGAGGCGTTGGGGCTGCCTGAGCTCTCCGACAAGATCGACTACGGCGCCAGCCCCCGGGCCACACTCGGGTTGGTTCGGGCCGGCCGGGCCATGGCGTTGCTGCGGGGCCGCGACTACGTGGTGCCCCAGGACGTGTTCGACATCGCCCCGGAGGTGATGCGTCATCGCATCGTGTTGTCTTATGAGGCCCTGGCGGCCGAGATGACCACCGAACACATTTTGGCAAGGATTCTGTCCACCGTACCGGCCCCGATGATCTCGCCGTCCACCCAGGACCCGGGGGTCGCATGAGCAGACGCAGTTCCACAGCACACGACGACGGCGGCGGCACCGACGATCCGGCGGCGGAGGTCGACAACCGGTCGCGGGCCATTCTGCGCCGCCTCGAACTCGACATCACCCGGCGGCTCGACGGGCTGTTGCAGGGCGACTACCGGGGGCTGATCCCGGGGCTCGGATCCGAACCGGGCGAGGCCCGGGTCTACACCCCCGGCGACGATGTGCGCCGAATGGATTGGAATGTCACCGCCCGCACCGGGCAGGCCCACATCCGCAGCACGATCGCCGACCGTGAGCTCGAGACCTGGGCTCTGGTCGACCTTTCCCCCAGCCTCGATTGGGGCACCTCCACCCGCACCAAAGCCGACCTGGCCATCGCCGCTGTGGCCGCCATCGGGATCCTCACCGAACGGGCCGGCAACCGCATCGGGGCCATCGTGTCCGATGGTGATCAGCTTCACGAGATCCGCACGGGTGGCGGGAGGCGCCACACCATGGCGCTGCTCGACCGACTCTCGAAAATCGAGCCCCGCAAGGGTGGTTCGGAGGGCCTCGACCCCGGATTGCGCCGGTTGGCGGGGCCGGGGCGTCGGGGTGGGCTCGCGGTGGTGGTGTCGGATCTGCTGGGCCCCGACTTCTCCGACGGGCTCAAGGCCGTGTGCCTGCGTCACGAAACCCTGGTGATGGAGATCGTCGACCAGCGCGAACTCGAACTGCCCGATGTGGGCACCGTCGAGTTTGTCGACGCCGAGACCGGCAAGGTTGTCGAGATCAACACCTCCAAACGTGGCCTGCGCGAGCGCTATGCCGAGGCCGGCCGCGAGAGGCTGGACGATCACGCCGCCAAGGTTCGCCGGGCCGGCGCCGATCATCTGGTGTTGCGCACCGACCGTGACTGGGTGGTCGATCTGGCTCGCTTCGTCGACCGCCGCCGTCGTGGAGGCCGCCGCATGATCGCGCAGGTGGCCCGATGAGGTTTGTTGATTCTGCCCGGCTCTGGCTGCTGCTCGGAGTGGCGGCCATGGCTGTCGGATACGTGATCGCCCAGCGTCGTCGGGGCCGTTACGCAATGCGATTCTCCGATACTTCGCTGCTTGATTCCGTGGCGCCCCGCCACCCGGGTCTGCGTCGCCATGCCGTGGCGGTGCTGTTCCTGGCCGTGGCCTCGGCGATGATCCTGGCGCTGGCCGGCCCGGCCCGCTCGGAACGGATACCCAGGGAGCACGCCACCGTGGTGCTCACCATCGACACGTCGCTGTCGATGGGCGCCACCGACGTCAACCCCAGCCGCATGGATGCCGCCAAACAGGCTGCGCTGGCGTTCCTCGACAACGCCCCCGAGACGCTCGACATCGGGCTGGTTTCGTTCAACGGCATCCCGGTGATCAGGGTGGTTCCCACCCGCGATCGGGCCGTAGTCGCAACCGCTATCCGCAACCTGCAACTGGGCGAGTCGACCGCCACCGGCGACGCGATATTTGCGTCGATCGACGCCATCCGGTCCGCACCCGACATCGGCCGGCCCGACACGAACACCGACGGCGACCCGACCTCGATCGTGGTGCTCTTGTCCGATGGCACACCCACGGTGGGTCGTTCGGTCGACGCCGCGGTTGCTGCCGCGAACGACGCCGGAATACCGGTGTCGACGGTGTCGTTGGGCACCGCCGACGGGCAGGTCACCATCGATGATCCCAACAGCCCGAGCGGTCGGGTGACCGTGCCGGTGCCGGTCGACGAAAAGACGCTGTCCGACATCGCCGATGCCACCGGCGGCAAGTTCTTCACCGCCGCCTCGACCGGCGAGTTGGCGACCGTCTACGACAACATCGGCACCGCCATCGGGTTCGAGAACGTCGATCGCGACATCACCGACTGGTTCCTCGGTGGGGCGCTGGGCTTGGCGGCGATCACCGGCCTGTTCAGCCTGGCCTGGTTCCAGCGCCTGCCGTGAGGCGCGGCTACTTGTCGGCGGCCACCACCCACATGGCGAAATACTGGGCTCCGCCGCCGTAGGCGTGGCCGAGCGCGGTCCGGGCGCCGTCGACCTGATGGTCTCCGGCCCGGCCCATCACCTGCAGCGCGGATTCGGCAAAGCGGATCATGCCCGACGCGCCGATTGGGTTGGATGAAAGCACCCCACCCGAGCAGTTGACCGGCAGATCTCCGCCGTCGATGTTTGTGGCCCCGGATTCGACCATCTTCCAGCCGTCGCCCTTGTCGCAGAAGCCGAGGCTTTCGAGCCACATCGGCTCGTACCAGGAGAACGGCACATACATCTCAACGGCGTCGATCTCATTGCGACGGTCGTGGATGCCGGCTTGGGCGAACACGTCGTCGGCGCACTGCTCGCTGGCTGCGGGCGACACCATGTTGCGCCCGCCGTAGTTGTTGGCCTCGCTGCGCATCGCCGTGCCCT
>CAZDYO010000074.1:0-5720 GCA_964509555.1 uncultured Acidimicrobiales bacterium | reverse complement strand
GACACCATGTTGCGCCCGCCGTAGTTGTTGGCCTCGCTGCGCATCGCCGTGCCCTGGATCCACGCGACGGGTCCGTCGTGGGCGTCGCCACCGGCCTCGTCGGTGATCACCATGGCGCAGGCCCCGTCGGACGACGGGCAGGTTTCGGAGTAGCGGATCGGGTCCCACAACATCGGCGACTCGACCACCTGCTCGAACGTGAGGTCGCGCTGGTGGAGATGGGCGAGCGGGTTGCGTAGTGCGTGCTGCCGGTCCTTGAACGCCACCATGCAGCCGATGAGTTCGGGCGCGTCGGTCATCATCATGTAGCGACGGATGATCGGCGAGAAGTAGCCGCCCGCGCCCGCGTTGATCGAGGTGGAGAACGGCTGCGGCAACGAAAGCGCCCACATGGCGTTCGACTCCGACTGCTTCTCCCAGCCGATGGTGAGCACGGTGCGGTGGACGCGGCTCTGCACGAGCGAGGTGGCCATGCACGCGGTGGACCCGCCGACAGATCCAGCGGTGTGGACCCGCAGCATCGGCTTGCCGACCGCGCCCAGCGCTTCGGCGAGATAGAGCTCGGGCATCATCACGCCCTCGAAGAAGTCGGGGGCCTTGCCGAGCACCACGGCGTCGATGTCGTCCCAGGTTCGGCCCGACATTTCGAGCGCTCGCATGGCCGCTTCACGAAGCAGGCCGGCCATCGACACGTCGCCCCGGTTGGATGCGTATTTGGTCTGGCCGACGCCGATCACGGCTGCACGTTCCTTGCCCATGATCTACTCCCCCTCCAGAACGCACACGAGATTCTGTTGCAAACACGGCCCCGACGATGCGTGGGCCACGGCCCGGTCGCCCTGCCCGTCGGCGATGCGGGTGGCGGCCTCGCCGATGCGGATCAGACCGGACGCCATCATGGTGTGGGCGGCAAGCGCCCCGCCCGACGGGTTGATCACCGTGTCGCCGCCGAGGCCGAGAGCATCGACGAGCAGCGCTTCGGAGGTGGTGAACGGGGCGTGGAGTTCGGCGAAGTCGATCTTGTCGTCGGCCACTCCGGCGTGATGGGCGGCGATCTCGGCCGACTCGACACGGTTGATGTCGCGTACCCCGAGGCTGTGGGCGTCGATGCGGTGGTCGATGCCGCGGATCCAAACCGGACGGTCGCACAGCTCGCGGGCCCGGTCACCCGCGGCGAGGATCATCACCGCTCCCCCGTCGGCGGATGCCGGCAGGTCGGATGGACGCAGCGGGTCGGCGGCGTACGGTTCGGCGAGGATGTCGTCGACCGACTTGGGGGTGCGGCGCACCGCGTTGGGGTTGTCGGCCGCGTGGGTGCGGCTGTGGGATGCGATCTCGGCGAGGCGGCGCTCGGACACCGTGCCGGAGTCGAGCAGCATGCGGGCCCGAAGCGCCTCGATGGCGAACGCGTCGGGCCACAGCGGGGCCACGTAGTAGGGGTCCATCTGGGTGGCGAGCACATCGCGCAGCGACCCCGGCGAGGAGCGCCCGTAGGAGTAGACGAAGGCGGTGTCGATGTCGCCCACCTGGAGTTTGATCCACGCCTCGTAGAGCGCCCATGCTCCGTCCATCTCCACATGGCTCTCACTGATGGGCGGAACCGGGCCGGTGCCGTCGATGGTCATCACGAACGAGAACGCCTGGCCGGCGAGGAAGTCGGACGAACCCGAGCAGGTGAAACCCATGTCTTGTTGGGTGAGACCGACCGACTTCTTGGCGTCGTCCATGAGCGGAACCATGAACTCGACTTCGCTCTCATTGGGGATCGCCGCTTCCTGGCGTTGGGTGAAGGCGACAACAGCGACGTCTCTCACGATGCCTCCCCGGCGGTGTCGGCATCGGTGCGGCCGACGTGTTCGTAGTCGGTTATGGGCACGTCGGGTTCGCCAGTGGGTTCCCACCACAAAATGTTGGTGGCCGACATTTCGAGTTCGTCGTCGGGCTTCCAGTGGGCCTTCACCCTCATGCCGATTCTCACGTCGTCGGCGTCGACCCCGCTCACCAGACCAATGAACCCGACCGAGGCACCGTCGAGGACGATCCATGCGCTGCAGTAGGGCGGGTGGAGGTCGTCGCGGCCCCGGATCGGCACCCGGGTGATGTTGAACGACTCGATGTAGCCGGTGTCGGGAAGTTCGACGAGTTCGGTGGTGCGCACTCCGGCCACCGGGCTGACGCCGCGGGGAGGCACGAACACCTGGCCGCTCACCGGGCATTTGTCGCCCAGTATGCGCTTGTCCTTGATGGCCCGCAGGTAGGCCGACAGGCCCGCGCCCGGGGTGTAGTCGTATTCGATGCGGATCGGGGTGCGGACGCTCTGGACCGGTTCAGCCGCCTCGACGGTGGCCAGGCCGTCGGCGGGGTCGGACCCGGCAGCGTCCTCGGCCGCGTCCTCGGGCACGAAGCCGGCGATGTCGCGGATGTGGCCCTCGCGTTCCTCTCGCCACTGGATGGCGACCCTCATACCGGTGGACATCTGCTCGGGGCCGTCAACCAGAACCGCATGGAGCATGGTGGTGTCGGCGCCGTCGAGTCGGAGCATCGCCCATGCGAATGGCTGGTCGAACGGCTGTTGATCACGGGGGTCGCCGTTCCATGTCCATGTCACGACCTCGCCGGTCGGGGCAAGCTCCACGAGCTCATCGAGCGGTGAAGCATCGGCCGGGTCGTATTCGAGGGGCGGGCACATGACCGTGCCGTCGCTGCGCCGCACGCCGAGCACGACCCGTTCGCGCAGCCCGGTCAGGAACGCACCCACGACCGGGCCGGTGGTGCGGGTGAACGGGTATTCGAGCACCAGCGGTGCCTTCAGGACTGCTTCTGGCATCTGAGCTGACTCCCCCGACGTCGACCGCGGCGAAGTTAGCGGCGCCGGTACCCGTGAGTCACATCCTCGGAGGCCCGTCAGCGGTGGGCGATCAGCATGGTGGCGGCGTCCTCGAGTTCGGCCACGGCCTGCTCGAAGGGCATCCAGCCGTTCTTCCAGCCGATCAACGCGGAGAACCAGACGTGTTCGAGCGCCCGGATGATGCGACGCCGATCGTCGGCCGCGAGATCGCCCTGAAATGCTGTTTCCAGCACCGCGTCGAACGTGGCGTGCATCTGCTCCTGGCACTCGGCCACGTCGTCGCCCTCGGCCACCAAGCCGCCGATCAGTGCGGAGCTGATGTTTTGATTGTCGGCCATCGCTCCGGTGATGCGATGCAGCAGGTCGAGCACCCGTTCGAGGTTGGTGGCGCCGCTCGCCGGCATTTTCACCGTCGACTTCTCGAGGCCCTTCATCAGCTCGATCATCGACGCCGCCAGCAGGTGATCCTTGGAGGTGAAGTAGTGGTAGACGGTGCCGAGGGCCACGTCGGCCCGACCGGCCACGGCCCGCATCTGCACGCCCTCGTAGCCGCCCTCGGCAGCCAGATCGAGCGCCGCGGTGATCACGGCGCTACGACGCTTGGCCTGCTTGTCGGTGAGTCGGGTGGTCTCCGGCACCGCCGGATCGTAACCCGCACTACCGTCGCGACATGAAACTCGACGTCGGCCTGACGGCCCCACTCGGCGACGCCCGCCGGCGAGCACGGGAGCTCGCGGCCACCGGTGTCGACGGGCTGTTCACGTTCGAGGGCAACTCCGATGTGTTCCTTCCGCTCGTGCACGCCACCGATCTCGACGTCGACATCCACACCAACGTGGCCATTGCCTTCCCGCGGTCGCCGATGCATCTCGCCTACCAGGCCTGGGACCTGCAGCAGGCGTCGGGGGGACGGTTCGCTCTGGGCCTCGGCACCCAGATCAAACCGCACATCGAACGGCGGTTCTCGTCGACGTGGGGGCGCCCGGTCGAACGGATGGCCGAGCTGATCGAGGTGATCCGTCGGATCTGGTCCAACTGGGCCGACGGCACCCCGCTTGATCACCACGGCGAGTTCTACCGGGCCGATCTGATGACACCGCTGTTCGTTCCCCCACCGGCCGGGTTCGCTCCCCCGCCGATTTGGGTGGGTGCGTTGGGGCCGCGCATGACCGAGACGATGTCGGCCGTCGCCGACGGTGTGGTCGTCCACCCGTTCAACGCCGGGTCGTTCATCGGTGAGCGGACGATGCCGCTGGTCGAGGCGGGTCTGCGCGGTGCGAGGCGGACGCGCCGCTCGCTGTGCCTCGACGTGGGGTGCATCGTCGGGCCGTGCCTCACCGACGAGGAGCACGCTCGGGCCACCCGTGCGATCCGGTTCAACCTCGCGTTCTACGGGTCGACCCCGGCCTACCGGGTGGTGCTCGACCATCACGGCCTCGGCGACCTGCAGCCCCGGCTGCGGGAAGCGACCAAGTCGGCTGATTGGTCGACGCTGGGTGATCTGATCGACGACGAGGTGCTCGACCTGCTGGCTGTGCGCGGGACTCCAGTCGAGTGCGCCATCCGCCTTGGTGAGGAGTACGGGGCGGTGGCCGACCGGCTCTCGCTCACGGTCGTGTCCGGGGTGAGCGACGACTCGCTGGCAGCGATGGTCGCCGCCGTCCGCAACGGGGTCTGATGGGGGCCGCACGATCATCTACGCTCGGCCCCTGATGCGATCGGTCCACCCACATTGGCTCGCCAACCTTCGGGGGGCGGGGCGCGGGGATGCGGGCTTGCGGTTGCGTCCGCTCGCGGTGGTGGCTGGCGCGGTGGCCGCACTGCTGGTTGGGTTCGTCGCGCCGGCGGCAGCTGGAGCCGGGTACCACTACGACGCGGCGGCTGCTCACGTGGCCGCGGGTACGACGGCGGGCCACGGCGGAGTCGTGGCGGCTGGGCCGGCTGCGGCGGCGGTGGGCGCGGACGCCGCTGGGGTGCAACTACGACTGACTGTCGACGGTGTTGCCCCAAGATCACCACACATCGATCCTGCGGACGTCGCGCACCACACGCCCCAACAGATCGACGATCTTGCGACAGACGCCGGGCTCATTCCCCGCGGGCCGGATCCACAGTCCGGTCTAGGTTCGTACATCGACCCGGTGACAGGTCAACAGCGAGTCCTCTGCCACCCCGGCGCTTGCCCGCCGCATGCTCATGTCAACGATCCCTTGGGCAACCGACTCGACATCAACGGGAACATCGTGTCGCCAGAATCGCCGGCGGCCCACCTTCCACTCACGACGGGCACAACACCATGACGCCAGACCTACACGATGCCGTGCTCACGGAGGTCCGGGTTGAGTGGACTGACCGAGAAGCAGTGCTGAGCTTTCGCCACGCGGACGGACCACGAATTGCAACGATGTACGGATGCTCCAGCATCGTTCTTCCGCGAGAGGAGCCATGGGGGCCCAGCGACTCTGTTTACGCGGTCAAGGAGGCGCGAGCCGACAGTAACGGCGCGCGGCTGGAGCTACAGATGCAGAGCGGTGACGTTCTCGTCGTCGAGGGACTCTCGCTCGAGTGGACACAGTGAGACGAATCGTTGGCGGTTCTCGAGGTCGAGGTCGAAGCCAGCGACGACCCCCGGACGCGGGACACCGCGCCAGCGTGCTCATGGGGCACAAAGACGACTGGACGGGCGGCGAGTTCTACCAAACAAACCGGGACGCATGATGGCGACTGCCCGTCCTTGGCGATTGGCTTGGATGCTCCTCAGTGTCGTGGCGCTCCTTGCCAGCGTCGTCTTTCTGATGAGCCCGGCCGGAGCGGTCGGCGTCCGCGACTACGACGTAGATGGGTTCGTCTACGACGCGAGCGTCGACGTCGC
>CAZDYO010000073.1:0-8750 GCA_964509555.1 uncultured Acidimicrobiales bacterium | reverse complement strand
CACGCCCACCTCGGAGGCCGCCTCACAGACGACGACCACCGCAGCCGCTACCACCGACACGTCGGGTGAAATCTCGCCTGATCAGATCATCTCGGCAGTGATCGAAGCCCCGGGCGGTGCCTCAATCTCCGTTGATGGCGACCCGTCCGACTGGGCCGACATCCCCGGAGTGGACGTCACGCTGAAGCCGATCACCGACGAGCCCTCCGTTCCTCACGACGCAACGGTGAAAGTGGCCCACAACGATGAGTACGCCTACGTGCTCTTCCAGGTGCAGGACGACCGCAATTTCAACCCCGACAATCCCCACCTCTCGGGAGCCGCCGCCATCGAATGGGCAATCGAGTCCGGGGCCGGTGAGGCCATGGGCGCGCTCGACGCTGATCGCGAGACCAGCTTGGGCCTGGTCGACATCTGGCACTGGGAGCTCCAGTGCGACGCCGGCGTCCAAGCCGGTGGTGCGGTGAGCGGGCCCGGCAACGGAGACGGTGGCAACGACGCCGCCTGCAACTTCGACGACGAGCATGCCACCGCCACGGACCAACGTGATGACGACAAGACCGCCTCGGCAGAGAATTCGCTTCTCGGAGTATGGGGCCACAGCGCCACTGCCGAGGACGCCGACGGCACATGGAGCTTCGAGATCCGTCGTCCGCTGACGACCGGTGACGAAGAGGACGCCACGTTCGTGCCCGGAGGAAGCAGCCTCATGAATGTCGCCTACTGGGATCCGGACCGCCCCGACGGTGGCACCGATGGCTGGGATGACGACTACCACGTCGTGACAGCCATGGACGGATGGATGCAGGTCAACTGGGGCAGCGAGACCGGTGGATCCGACGAGACGGGCGCGCTGAACCAGAGTGAAGCGCCGAGCACGACCGAGGCGGCCGGCGAACCGGAGGTCGGCCACACGATCGAGGCCCCCAACGCCTCCATCACCGTGGACGGAGATGCTTCGGACTGGGCCGACATCGCCCCGCTCGACGTCGTCTTGCAGCCCATCACCGGGGAACCGGCACTGCCCCACGATGCGGTCATCAAGGTCGCTCACGACGACACCAATGCCTACGTGTTGTTCCAGGTGAGTGATGATCTCAACTGGAATCCGGAGAATGCCCACCTGTCCGGCGCAGCCGGAGTGGAGTGGCAGATAACCGACGGAGCTCCTGAGCACATGGGCGCCGAGGACACTGCCCGTGAAGAGACATTGGGAATGGTCGACATCTGGCACTGGGAACTCGACTGTGGCTCGGGACAGGCAAGTGGCGGAGCGGTTTCCGGCTCGAGTGAGGCCAGCGGCAATGATCCGGCCTGCAACCTCGACGATGAGTACGCCAAGTCCACCACCAACCGTGAGGATGACGACACGGCAACGGCCGAGAACAGCCTGACCGGTGTCTGGACCCACACGGCCACAGCCGAGGACGGCGAGGGCACCTGGACCTTCGAGTTCGGCCGACCGATGAACACCGGCGATCCTCAGGATGCGCAATTTGCGGTGGGCGGTAGCTCATTCATGGCCACCGCCTACTGGGACCCGGATCGTCCCGACGGCGGCTCCGAAGGTTGGGACGACGACTACCACGTTGTCAGCGCCTACGACGGATGGATTCAGGTCAACTGGATGTGATTGATCTCACGATCAACCGCAATTGAAATCCCCCGACTCGGGAGCCGGTCGCTTCGGCGGCCGGCTTCCGATGTTCACAGTGGCGTGCGCGCACGAAAACCGGGACAGCGCTCAGCGGGTGAGCGATGCGATCTCGTCGGTTGCGGACGGGTAGGCGCCGGTGAGATGCTCCCGGTCGCCGATCTCCAACTCGTCGAAGTCGAACGGCGGAGACATGGTGGTGCCGACGAGGGTCCAGGATCCGCGGCTTCGGCTGCCCTGCCATGTCCCACCGGGTACCACGATCGCCGGCCGTTGACCGGCGACCAGATCCGTGCCGAGCACCGGGCGGGTGACCGGGCCGTCGGGATGCAACAAGAGCATCTCCAACGGCGCCCCCATGTAGTGGTGGTAGACCTCGGGCCCCGGCAGGCGATGGAGAGCCGAGAAGTCGTCGCCTCTCAGCAGGTAGTAGATGGCCGTGGAGTTATTGTCGATGAGGACTTGGCTCCACATTCCGCCCTCGTCGGGCAGAGGCTCCAGCCCCAGCATCGCGGTGATGTCGTCGACCGAAATCACCATGGCTGAACCACCGACATCCCGCCATCGACCACCAGGTCGGTGCCGGTGATCCATCTCGACATGTCGGAGAGCAGAAACAGGCAAGCGTTGGCGACGTCATGTCCGGTCCCGAGCCGACCGAGTGGGGCATGAGCGTTCCAGGTGGCAACCCCCTCGGGCCAGTCGGCGGCCAGATCCGGCCTTTCGATGAGTCCCGGCGAAACCGAGTTGACCCGCACACCCCGGGGGCCGAGCTCAAGAGCCGCGGCCTTGGCGTGCATGATCAGGCCGGCCTTGGCGACCGAGTAGTGGGAGTGACCTGAAGCCGGACGGGTGCCTTCAATTGAAGTGATGTGGACGATTGATCCGCGTCGTTCGGCATCGATCATCGAGCGGGCAACGGCCTGGGTGAGGCGGTGGGTGGCCGTGAGGTCGATGTCGATGACCTCACTCCATTGGGAGTCGGTCATCGAGACGAAGTCGACAACCGGTTGAATGCCGGCGCAGTTGACGAGTCCGTCAATACGGCCGTGGGTGTTGACCGCCGCGTCGACAGCCCTCGCGGGGGCATCGGGATCGCGGAGATCCATGGCCACGACGGTGTTCGGGGAACCGGGTGAGAGGTCTGATTTAGAACGGGCCACCGCAACCACCTCAGCCCCAACAGCTTCGAGGCGCTCGATGATGGCCCGGCCGATGCCACCGGCGGCACCGGTCACCATGACCACATGTCCGTCCATGAGTTGATCCATGCCGCCAAACTAGGCGTGTCGCATCAGGCAGGGGCTAGTTTGCCGCCCACGAATCACAGTCGGATCGGATGTCATGTCGTCAACATTGTTCACTCACGGGCTGGTGATCACCAGTGATGGATCCCGACCGGTCATCGAAGACGGTGCAGTCCTGGTCGAGGACGCCACAATCACGAGGGTCGGATCGGCCAACGAACTGAGAGGTGTTCCGGCCGACCGGGTCATCGATCTCGGCGGCCACATCCTGATGCCGGGATTCGTCAACACCCACACTCATCTGGCCGGCACCATCACCCGGGGGCTGGTGGAGGATGTCACCACCGGCGAATACCTTGAGAAGATCTGGCCGATCGAGGCGCTCGGCATCGCCAATGGTTGGTTCAACGCCGGAGAGCGACTGGCCATGGTCGAGCATCTCCTGGCCGGCATCACCACCGCCAACGACATGTTCTTCGATCCCGCCAGCGCACTGCGCAACGCCTCCGACATCGGGCTTCGCCTGCTTGCCGGAACCGTCTACCTCGACTTTCCCGGCCCTGACGGCCTCAGCCCCGAACAGCGGTCGGCCGAGCTGGCTGGCCTTCTCGACGAATTCGGTGGCGATCCGCTTGTGCGGGTCACGGCAGCTCCCCACGGCGGATACACCGTCGGTCCTGATCATCTGCAGGCGATCTGGCGCGATGCCGAGGCCAACGATCTGCTCTTCCACATACACGCCGCCGAATCCACCGAGGAGGACGCCACCATCCGTGAGCGATACCGGCAGCGTCCCGTTGAGCACCTCGGTGCGGTTGGTGTGCTGGGGGAGCGGACCGTCCTGGCCCACGCGATCCGCCTCGACGATTCCGACCTTGATCTCGTCGCCGACACCGGCACGGCTGTTGCCCACTGTCCGATCTCGAATCTCAAGACGGTCTCGGGTATCTGCCGGGTCGACGACATGCTCAGTCGCGGCATCAGGGTCGGCCTCGGAACCGACGGCGGGACCGCCTCCAACGACTACGACATGTTCGCGGTGATGCGGGCAGCGGCAACTCTGGGGAAGTACGCCACGCAACGCCCACAGAGTTTCACCGCCCACGAGATTGTCGACATGGCCACCATCGGAGGAGCGTCCGTGCTCGGGATGGATGATCTCATCGGGTCGATCTCCGAAGGCAAGCAGGCCGACATGATCGTGGTCGACACCTCGGCCCCCCACAACGTTCCGATGTACGACCCGTTCACCACCCTCGTCTACCAAGCCGGTCGGACCGATGTGATCCACGTGATGGTGCAGGGTCGGCTCCTGATCGAGAGTCGGGCGTTCATAGATCTCGACACCGAGGCGGTTGTCGCCGAAGCGGTCAAGGCCGGCCGCGACATCACTGCCGAACTCTCCGGTCGTGACAGCGACTAGGGTCACGACCGACCCGCAATCCGACCCACACGGAGTGTCCACATGAAAGAAGGCGATGTCGTCGACGACTTCACCCTCGTTGATCAGTCGGGTGCCTCAATCAGCCTCAGCGGACTCGTCGAGGCCGGGCCTGTGGTCGTGTTCTTCTACCCGAAGGCCATGACCCCCGGTTGAACGATTGAAAGCCGGCACTTCAGTGAGCTGGCCGGCGAGTTCGCGGAACTCGGGGCTCAGCGAGTTGGTGTCAGCGCCGATCCGGTGGATCGGCAGAAGGAATTCGACGACACGAACGATCTTGGTTTCCCACTGCTGTCAGACCCCGACCGCGAGGTCGCGAAGATGTTCGGGGTGAAGCGTCTCGGTCCGCTGCCGTCGAAGCGAGCCACGTTCGTGATCGACAAGGATCGACGAGTGGTGAAGGCCATCAGCAGCGAGACCAACATGACCACCCACGCCGACCAGGCGCTGGAGGCCCTGCGCAAGTTGGTCTGACCAACTCTGCTCCCACGGTGCGGAGACGAAGATTTAGTAGTCGCCGAGCCAGGCGGGGGCCCGGTCGAGCAGAAACTCGCCGATCTGGTGGCAGCGGTCGAGCACGTCGCAGAGAACTTCCTGGCCCATGAATATCCGGGACAGGGGTACCTCCACCCGTCCGACGATGCTCACCGCGCGTTCCGGAGAATCGGTGACCGCCGCGAATCCATCGACCGCGGTGACATCCAGGGGAAGTTCGGGTCCGCCGATGCCGGCCAGGTCGGTTGCCAGCACCAGAAGGTCGGGGCTCGTGCGCAGGGGGGGAAGGGCGAAGCTGACCGTGAACGGGATCTTGATCTCGTCGCTTGGTTCTCCGTCTTCACCGACCCGATTGACCTCATCCTCGAATTCAATGAGCGCTCTGGGCCCGATCTCGATGGACACGTGCATGTCGAGCGGACCCGCGCAGGCGTTGTCGGGGTGGAGGTCGACTTCCCATGTCTGCCGGTTGGTGTAGGTCTCTATGAAGTGACGCTCGTCGTGAACATGGAATCCGTGTTCGGCGACGTGGTCCTTCAAGTCGGCCACGAAGCCTTGTAGGTCTATGACTGCCACGCTCCAAGCCTGCCACGAATCGGACCCATATCGTCGCGGCCTTTGCCCACGATGTGAAGATCCCGGTTATCAGTGGTGGAGCGTGGTCTACTTCTGGTGTGAACGAGGACCGACTGATCGACGTGCTCCACGAGGCGACCGACGCGGTCGTCGATGTGTTGTCCGGTCAACAGGACTGGGGGCCATCGGGGCTTCGGGCCGGCCAATACTCGCCTGACATTTCCGCGGATTCGGTGGCGGTAGGCGTGTTGGCCGGATCGGGCCTGCGGGTGTTGAGCGAGGAGAGTGGGTTGTCCGACGGCACCGGTCCCGTGGTCGTTCTCGACCCGCTTGATGGTTCGACCAACGCCTCGCTGATGCTCCCTTGGTTCGCCACGTCCATGTGTGTGGTCGACGAGAGCGGTCCCTGGATGTCGGTGGTACACGATCACGCTTCCGGGGTCCGGTACTCGGCGGTGAGGGGTGGGGGAGCGACGGTCGATGATCAGCAGTTGATGCCGAATGATCCGGTTGCCTTGGCCGATGCGATCGTGGTGGTCAACGCCCTTCCGCCGGTCCACGGCGGCTGGGCCCAGTTCCGGTGCATGGGCGCGACCGCGCTCGACATGTGCGCGGTGGCCGACGGCCGCTTTGATGCCTACATCGACTACGACAACGACGCGCTCGGGCCGTGGGACTACATGGGTGCGCTGCTCGTGTGCCGTGAGGTGGGGATCGAGGTGGTCGACGCGTTCGGTCGTGATCTTGTGGTGATCGACCACGCGGCCCGCAGAAGCCCCATCGCTGCCGGTGGGCCGCTTCTCGGGCAACTCGTTGAATCGAGACGCGCTGCCGCTGCCGGTCACTAGCTTTGGTGTCGTGATCAGGATCGTCTACCGGCTCGTACTGAAGGTGTTCGGTCTGCTGCCGCGTGGGTTTCGGCGCACGATCATCCGGTCGGTGGCCCCGAGCTGGACCGCCGGAGCCTTGGCCATCATCGAGCGTGACGATGGCCGCTGGCTGCTGGTGAAGCCCGCATACCGCAAGGGTTGGGCGTTACCCGGTGGTCTACTCGGCAAGGGAGAACATCCCGAGGCCGGCGTGCGTCGTGAGTTGCGTGAGGAACTGGGCCTGAATGTCATCATCACCGGCGAGCCGTGGGTGATCTTCGATGCCGGACCGCGGCGTATCGACATCGTTTTCCGGTCGACACCGGTCCCGGGTTCGGATCTCGACAAGATCACGATCCGCTCGGCTGAGTTGCTTGATGCCAAGTGGATCGACCCCGACAACCCGCCGTTCCTCGAGGGCGAGGCCCAGGACGTGTTGGCGCTTCGCCGCAGGGTTGTCGAGGGAGGCGATTCGGTACTGGTCCTCTGATCTCGGGCAGTCCCGGCATGCGGGTGCCGCTAGCCTCCACGTTTTCGGGCGCATAGCTCAGTTGGCTAGAGCGCTTCCCTTACAAGGAAGATGTCGGGGGTTCGAGTCCCTCTGCGCCCACTCGCGAAGTCCTGTCGGGTAGCTCCCTCATTCTCGCGATCTGCGGGTCCGGCAGTTGTCGGCGATCACGGCCACCACGAACGCGAAGTCGAGCCGGTCGCTGTGTGATCGGGGGTGAAGCGTCCCCGCGGGGACGCCCATGGCGGACACCTCCGACTCGTCGCCGAGCAGAGGTTCGACTGTCGTGGGGATACCGGAGGGATCACTCCAGATCACGGTGTCGTCGACCAACTCCACTGACCATTCGCCCTCGTGGACCAGATGATGGTGGAAGCCACAGAGGCTCACGAGGTTGCTCAGGTCGGTGGGGCCTCCGCTGCTCCAGTGAACGATGTGGTGGGCATGAAGCCAGGTCGACGCGCCGCAGCCGGGGAATCGGCATTGGCCGCGGTCTCGTCGGTGGAGCGCACGACGAAGACGTCGACTGGGGTTGCGCCGGCTCCGACCCTCATCGCGGGCGTGGCCGTCGTGTCCGATCACGACCGACGCCCTGATGTCGCAACTCCGCCGGCGAGCCACCTCAGGCGCGATCCTCGATCCGCCCAGGGTGCACTCGCCCTCATCGCCCGTCGATGGAACGGGGTCGGCTTCGGACGACGATTCGAGAAAGTCGGTGTCGACCACCAATTGGAGGCGGCCCACATCGCCCCGTTCGGCCGCCACCGGGCCGGCGGCCAGAGATTGTTCGAAGAGTTCCACGACGGCATCGCACCGGAGCGCCGCCAATCCGCCACGCTCCTCGATCACCGTGGCGCGGCCGGATTCGGACCCGGAGACGGCGTCGTCGATCACCCGGCTGGTGGCTGCGTCGACCGCCGCCCAGATGGTGGCGATGAGATCCGGTGGGGCGATGATCGACACTTCCGCAAGCCCATCGGACCGCGAACATCGGGAGGCGCGACGCCGCGCGAATGCCCTGCGGGCATCGCGGTTCTCGTCTCGATCGAGGGCCGAGCGCACACCGGCCACGATCCGGTCGAGTTGGGCACCCGTGGAGTCGAGAGCCACGTCGAGCCAGTGGTCGTCGTCGGCGCTGGTGGCCACCCTGGTGATCGCCCGCGCCTTCGAATAGCTGAGCCGACCGTCCCGGAATGCTGCAGCGACCAACGGCAGCTGGTCCAGCTGACGCGCCACCCGCACCTTCTCGCGGGCCGTATGAAGCGACTCACCGCACTTCCACGACAACCAGTGGGCCGCCGAGCGACATCCCCATGACTTCCATCCCTCACGGCGGTCGTATTCGGAGACGACCGCGAGTAGATGGGAAGTGGCGGCGGCGAGGTTTCCGGACCACTCCATGATCTCGGCCTCCAGACGCTCGAGCGGAACCTCCGGGAGATCCGTGGCATCGGTCGCGGTGTCGAGCATGGTCATGGCGGCTCCTGAGAGTTGTCGGCAAAGCCCACATTACGAACGGGGTGTGACACTCCCGGAGCTGCTGTTTCCGGACATCGCTCAGATATCGACAGTGCCTTCGATGCAGGTGACGGCGGCGCCACCGATCCAGATCTCTCCGTCCGCGGTGTCGACGTGGACACGGCCGGCACGGCCGAGGGCGGCGCCCTGCGTCGCCACATAGGGAGCGGTGAGATCGCCGCTCGCGAGCAGCCACTGCGCCAGGGAAGCGTTGAGGCTCCCGGTGACCGGGTCCTCTCCAGCGTCGGCGCCGAGACGAAAGAACGCCCTCACCTCCACGGCCGCATCGTCGGTGTCGTGGTGACTGCCCACAACACCGATCGCATACCGGTCGGCTGCCGCCAAATCCGGGTCGATCGCCAGCACTGCGTCGGCGTCGGCGAGGCGCACCGCCACCCAGCCGGGACCGTTGTCGGCCCAAGCGGCGTCGACGATATCGGTC
>CAZDYO010000072.1:0-8765 GCA_964509555.1 uncultured Acidimicrobiales bacterium | reverse complement strand
CTGCAATCTGAGAGGAACCTCCCATGTCGGGTCACTCCAAATGGGCAACGATCAAACACAAGAAGGGCGCGGCCGACGCGAAACGCGGCAAGCTTTTCGCCAAGCTGATCAAGCAGGTGGAGGTGGCGGCCCGCACGGGCGGAGGCGATCTTGACTCCAACGCCACCCTGCGGACCATGTACCAGAAGGCCCGCGATGCCTCGGTGCCGCTCGACACCATCGAGCGGGCGGTCAAGCGGGGCACCGGCGAACTCGAAGGAGTCAACTACGAGACCGTCACCTACGAGGGCTACGCGCCCGGTGGAGTGGCTCTCTACATTGAGTGCCTCACCGACAACCGCAATCGCACCGGTGGTGATGTTCGCAACGCTCTCGCCAAGAACGGTGGTTCCCTCGCCGAGCCGGGCGCGGTGGCTTGGCAGTTCGACCGAAAGGGCGTGATCCTGGTGCCATCGTCGGTCGATGAAGACGAGTTGATGATGGTGGCACTCGACGCCGGGGCCGAGGATCTGGTGGCCGACGGTGATCACTGGCAGGTGACCACTCCTCCCACCGACTTCAATGCGGTGCGCGACGCCATCGAGGCCGCGGGAATCGCGTTCGAGTCGGCCGATCTCACCATGTTGCCCTCGTCGACCGTCGAGGTCGACGATGCCGGCACAGCCAAGCGGATCCTTCACCTGCTCGAGGTGCTCGACGACATCGACGATGTGCAGGACGTATTCGGCAACTTCGACATGAGCGATGAGCTCATGGAGGCTGCAGTCGAGTAGGGCCGAATTAATCTGATCTACGGTGTGTCCGACCGACAAGGGGGACACATGATCGATGCGCCAACTCTCACGGTCGGGGTCGAGGAGGAGTATCTCCTGGTCGATCTCGACAGCCGTGAGCTGGTCAACACGGTTCCGGTGGAGCTTCTCGATCGGTGTGAGGACGCCCTCGGCGACCGTGTCTCCACCGAGTTTCTCCAGTGCCAGATCGAGATCATGACCGGCGTGTGCGACTCGATGGCACAGGTTCGAACCGAACTTCTTGAAGCGCGCCGGGCGGTGGCGTCGGTGGCCGCCGATTACGGTTTGGCGCCGATCGCGGCGTCGACCCATCCTCTCAGCACCCATCTCGACGTGAGACGTACCGAGCGCGACCGCTACGCCACACTCGCCGACGACCTGCAGGCCGTGGTGGAGCGCCTGGTCATCTGCGGGATGCACGTGCACGTCGGGATCGAGAACGCCGACCTGCGCATGGATCTGATGGCCCAAGCCACCTATGTCCTGCCCCATCTTCTCGCTCTCACGACCTCGTCGCCATTCTGGGAGGGTGCCGACACCGGCCTCAAGTCGTATCGGTTGGCTGTGTGGGACGAACTCCCACGAACCGGGCTGCCGCCGACGTTCTCGAGCTGGGGCGAATACCAGCGCCACGTCGACATCCTCGTCGATTCCGGGGTGTTGAGAGAGTCGACGATGTTGTGGTGGGACATCCGACCGAGCGCCAGGTTCCCCACCCTCGAGATGCGCATATGTGATGTGTGCACCAGCATCGATGATGCGGTGGCCGTGGCGGCGATGTATCGGTGCTGGCTGCATTTCCTGTGGGGGTTGCGACGCGGCAACCAACGTTGGCGTTCGTATATGCCGATGCTGCTCAACGAGAACCGATGGCTGGCCCAGCGAAATGGGGTGAAGGCCAGCCTCGCGGATTTCGGTCGGGGCGAATTGGTGCCCATGTCGGAGCTCATAGCTGAGGTCAGCGAGCTCATCTCCCACAGCGCGCAGGTTCTCGGATGTGAGGCTGAGATCGCCCATCTGAAGACGATTGTTGCCCGGGGCACCAGTGCCGATCACCAATTGGCGGTGAGAGACGAGGTGACCGGGTCGGGTGGTTCCCATGCGGATTCCCTGCGGGCGGTGGTCGACCATCTGGTGGCCGAGACCGTGGCCGGATGACTGCCGCCCCGAGTAGGGGGTGTACACTACCCCCGTAGGGTACAAACGGAGGTCGTGATGACTGGCGTCGACAGAAGACGATTCCTCAAGCTTTCTCTCGGGGCGGCGGCCGGCGTCGGGGCTGTCTCCCTGGCCGGGTGCAGCGGTTCGTCCTCGCCCGCCGAGACCACGGCCACCACATCCTCCACCGGTGCAGCCGGTGTCACCACCACGAATGCTGCGGGCGAGTCGTCCTCCCCGAATTCCACTGCCCCGGTGGGCGACACGGGCACCTTTCGATCACCCGACGTGATCTCGTCGGTCGACGGGGTTCTGGAGGCGACACTCACCGCGGTCGCGGCGATGGTTCCCTTCGGCGATGGGGAGAGATGGGCCTATACCTACGGAGGCTCCACCCCCGGGCCGACCATGCGGGCCCGCCCCGGCGACCTGCTGAGAATCCGCGTGGTCAACCAGATCGACAATCCCACCAACCTCCACACCCACGGCCTTCATGTCTCGCCCGAAGGCAACAGCGACAATGTGTTCGTCAGCATCGATCCCGGCTCGGAATTCCTCTACGAGATACAGCTGCCGAGCGACCATCGCGGCGGCACCTACTGGTATCACCCGCATCGTCATGGCTTCGTCGCCGGTCAGGTGTCGGGAGGCATGGCCGGAATGATCATCGTCGAGGACGATTACGACAATGACCCCGTTCTCGCGGCCGCCACCGAGCGTGTGATGGTCCTGAGCGACCCGCGCATCGGATCCGACTCCTCGGTCATCTCCGTTTCACGAATGGACCGAATGGGAGGACGACAAGGCGACGTGGTGACCGTCAACGGTATTGCCCAGCCGATGATCGAGGCCACCACCGGAACACTGGAGCGATGGCGACTGGTCAACGCCAGTTCGTCGCGTTATTACCGTCTGGTGATGGACGGCGCACCGCTGGTGCTGATCGGCACCGACGGGGGTCTCATGGGAACACCGGCCACCATCGAATCCCTGCTCATGGCTCCCGGCGAGCGAGCCGAGCTGCTGGTGCCCGTCTCCACCGCGGGCCTCATCACCCTGCGGTCCCAACACTACGATCGTGGCGGCCCCGGCATGGGTGGTGGCGGATCATCCGCCGACATCGACATTGTCTCCCTCAATGCGACGGGTCCCGATTCCGAAGCGGTGGTGCCCTCATCCCTGGCCGGGGCCGCGATTCCCCCTGTGCCGCAGACCAACGGCACCCGGGCGCTCGAACTCTCGATGGGAGGCGGAGGCATGGGCGGCGGGGGCATGTCGTTCAAGATCGACGGCCGTACCTTCGACCCCGATCGCATCGACAACCGGCTGACCCTCGGTGACACCGAAGAATGGACCGTCACCAACGTGTCGGAGATGGACCACCCGTTCCACATACACATCTGGCAGTTCCATGTGATCGACGCCAGCGACAAGAGCCTGATCTCCCCGGGCCTCAAGGACACGGTGAACGTGCCTGCTGGTGGGTGGGTCAAGTTCGTGCTCGACATCGTCAACTACCCAGGTAAGGCCGTCTACCACTGCCATATCCTCGATCACGAGGACCAGGGCATGATGGGCGTGTTTGAGACCACCGCCTGAGCAGCGGCCCAGGGTCAGACGCCGTCGGCCACGCCCAGCAGTCGCTGGCGTTTCACGCCGCTCATGCCACGCGCCGTCGACAGCAGGCCGATGACCCACGTGATGGCCCCGATGATGATCGTGGTCGAAGCCGAACCGTAGATGGCCCCAGAGGCCTGGGCGTAGGCAACGCCGATCAACGGCAGCGTGATCAGCCCCGATGCTTGTTGCGCGGCCGCGGTCGACTTGACCTTGCCGGACATGCGCAGCACGAGCGACAGTCCGACCAGCAGGAAACCGGGAAGCACCCACAGCATCAGCAGCCACCACTGGGCCGTCGGGAAGAACCACCCGCCCACCTGTGGTCCGACTATCAGATTGACGATCAGGGAGTAGGCGCCGAATCCGACCATCGTGGTGACATATCCGGGAACCAGACTGGCCAGGAGCTTTCCCAGGTAAATCTCGCGGGTTGAGGCGGGGGAGTGGGCCAGGAACTCGCCGGTGCCGCGCTCGCGCTCCCCGACGAGGGTGGCCGCGCCCACGGCCGTCGAGATGGTGAGCGGAACGACCACCGCCATCGGCGCGAACAGATACACCGCCAGGGCATACGAGGTGCGTCCCTGGGGCGAGTCCCCGAGGATCTGATCCTGGGCTTTTTGCGGGAGCAGAGAGAGTGTGTCCGATATCTGCTGCACGGCTCCGACATCGCCGAGCGACGAGATGCCGATCAGCAGGAACGCGGGCACGATCACGAAGAAGATCGACCCGAGGATGGTCATCGGTAACCAGAAGTCCTTGGCCAGCACGAGCTGTCGAAGGTCGGTCCTGGCGATGGTCAACGTGCGGTTCCAGTTCATCGTGACACCGTCACCGACAGGCGGCTTTCCCCGAGTTCGCGTGCTGTTCGACGAACCGCGAAGTAGAGCTCCTCGAGGCTCGGTTCACGCGGCGAGACACGCGCCACCCTGACTCCGGCCCGAACCAGAGCAGCCACGATGTCGGGGGTGACGCTCTGGTCATCGACCATGACGCGTATGCCCGCAGCAGTCTGTTGTACGCCCCTCACCCCGCTGATCAGCTCGATGCCGGCGGTGGATGCGGGCCCGGAACCGATGGATATGTCGACGAGTTCGTCAGGCCAGTACTGGTGGACCAGCGCATCGGGAGCACCGGCGACGAGATCGGTTCCGGCGTCGAGAACCACCACATGATCGGCCAGGCCCTCGGCCTCCACCAGGTGATGGGTGCACATGATCACGGTTCTCCCGTCGTGGGTCATTTCGCGGATCAGCGCCAACACCGCCTGGGCCGACTCCGGGTCGAGTCCCGATGTGGGTTCATCGAACAGGAGAAGCTCCGGCTCGTGCAGCACCGATCGAGCCAGCGCCAGGCGGGTTTTCATCCCCGTCGAGTATCCGCCGACCTGCTTGTCGAGCGCATGGCCGATGCCGAACCGCCCGGCCGACTCGGCGATGCGCGAATCGATGAAGGCCGGCGGGACCCCGTGGAGTCGGGCCGCGTAGACGAGGTTGTCGTGGCCGGACAGGCGGTCGTAGAGAGCCGGTTTCGCCGAGACGACACCTATCGAAGCCCGGATGCCCTCGCCGTGGCGTTCAGGGTCGTGGCCAAGAGTGCGTATTGAGCCGGTGTCGGGGGACATCGCTCCTGTCATCACCCGTACGGCCGTGGTCTTGCCGGCGCCGTTGGGCCCGAGCAGGACGGTGATCCTGCCGGTCGGGGCGATCAGGTCGAGGTTCTGGAGTGCGGGCACGTCGCCGAAGGACTTGCCGACGGAACGCATGGACACGGCTGGAGACAGCGGCACGGAAGATGTCACCAACACATCATCGGCAGCGGACGGTCAGCCTGAAGCGGTCAACATCCCCGTTTGATGGTGAGGGCTTTCAGGGTGGCACCCCATTCGTAAGCCGCCCGCCATATGAACGGCTGGGAGTGGGGCACCCCGACGAACTGGGCCTCGCCATGCCAGCAACGACCGAGAAGCATTCGGGCCCGCGTGATCTGGTCGGTGGAGGCGACGACTATCAGCGAGTCCCATCCCCGATCGTTGGCAATCTGCGCGATCTGCCTGATCTCACCGCGTGTGGTGGCCGGGTCGGGCTGAAAGCAGAGGGCCTCGGTGTCCTTCATCACCAGTCGACCCGATTCGTTGCACGGTCGCGCTGCCCAGACATGCTGGTCGGAAACGTACTGGGCGGAGAACACCACAACCGGGGCCAGGCCACGGTCGACTCCCAATTCGACGGCCTTGTCGACCCGGTCGCCGCCGCCGGCGAGCATCACCACGGCATCGGCCTTGGTGGGAGTCCCGGTCGACGGATACCTGAATAGCTTCAGCGTGAGGGCGGCGAACCCAACCGCGGTCACGGCCAGGGCCGTCAACACGAGTTTCTTTCGCCGATGCATCCAGACAGCCTGCCACGATGCGTGTCCCACGCGTTGCCGGGTACCGGCACTAGGATCGTACATGTGTTCGTTCTTGGTATAGATCCCGGTCTTTCGCGATGTGGCTACGGGTGCCTCGAAAGCGGCCGCCGGCCGACCGCATTGTCAGCCGGGGTGATACGCACCGACCCGTCGATGGAGCGACCCAGGCGGCTTGCCGAGCTTCAGTTGGAGATACGAGAACTGATCACCGAGTTCCGTCCCCACACGGTTGCGATCGAACGCGTCTTCTTCCAACACAATGTCAGCACGGCCATGACCGTCGGGATGGTGAGCGGAATAGTCATGGCCGAGGCCGCTGCCGCAGGCTGCGAGGTGGCCGAATACTCGCCCAACGAGGTCAAGCAGGCCGTGGCCGGATGGGGCGGTGCCGACAAGACCCAGATCGGACAGATGGTCCAGACCCTGCTCGGATTGTCCGAACCGCTGCGGCCGGCCGACACTGCCGATGCGGTGGCCATAGCGTTGTGTCACCTTGCCCACCAGCGGGTGGGTGCATCAGGAGGTTCAAGACGATGATCGGTTCACTGCGGGGGCGGCTTCTCGACCGAAACCACGACGGCGAACTCCTGATCGAAGTGGCGGGCATCGGTTACCGGGTCTTGGTCACCCCGTCCACCTCGGTGGGCCTCGGCGAACCCGATTCCGAGGTGTTCCTCCACACCCATCATTCGGTGCGCGAAGACAGCGAGACCCTCTACGGGTTCGCCACCATCGATCAACGACGCATTTTCGAGACCCTCATATCGGCCCACGGGGTCGGGCCGTCCCTGGGATTGGCGATCCTGTCGGTCCATGGGCCGGATGCGCTCCGTAGGGCGGTGGCCGACGACGACATCAGCGCGCTCTGCCTGGTGCCGGGGGTCGGCAAGAAGACCGCGGCCCGAATCGTGATGGAGCTGAAGTCCAAGCTCGACCTGCCCGATTCGCCGGTGGTGGTGCTCACCGAAGGGGGAGGGGCCACCCTCACCTCCACCACCAGATCCGATCTGCGTTCGGCCCTCGAGGGTCTGGGCTACGCCCCCGACGAGATCCACGCGGCACTGTCGGAGCTGCCCGCTGACGGCGATATCGGAGACCTGCTCAAGGACGCCCTGCGCCTGCTGGCCACGGGAGGGCGCTGACCCATGCGCGAGGAGATTCTGTCACCCCGGGAGGAACCCCTCGACCCGGTTGTCGACGAGCCCGGGCTGCGACCCCGCAACCTCGGTGAGTTCGTCGGTCAGTCCGAACTGAAGGGTCATCTCGGCGTGATGCTCGGAGCGGCCCGCAAACGCCGTGAGGCCACCGACCACATGCTCTTTGCCGGCCCACCGGGGCTGGGCAAGACCACCCTGGCCAACATCGTGGCTGCCGAGATGAACACCAACATCCAGGTCACGTCCGGCCCGGCCCTGGAGCGTGCCGGCGATCTGGCCTCGATTCTCTCGAAGATCGAAGAGGGCGATGTGCTTTTCATCGACGAGATCCATCGTCTGCCGCGCGCTGTCGAGGAGGTGCTCTATCCGGCCATGGAAGACTTCCGCATCGACATAGTGCTGGGCAAGGGACCTGCGGCCCGGTCGATCCCGCTCGAACTGTCAAACTTCACTCTCGTCGGGGCCACCACCCGTACCGGGCTCATCACCGGGCCGCTACGGGACCGGTTCGGCCTGGTGGCCCGACTCGACTACTACGAAGTCGACGATCTGCAGTCGATCGTTCTACGAGCAGCCGGCATTCTCGGAGTGGAGATCACCGCCGACGGTGCCTGGGAGATCGCCCGCCGATCCCGGGGTACCCCGCGAATCGCCAATCGTCTACTGCGGCAGGTGCGGGATTTCGCCGACATCGAGCGAGATTCCAACATCGACGCCGAGGTCGCATCCGATGGGCTCAGCTTCTTCGGCGTCGATGAACTGGGTCTCGACAAGGCCTCGCGCGCCGTGCTCGAATCCATCTGCCATCGCTTCGGCGGGGGGCCGGTGGGCCTGTCCACCCTGGCGATCAGTGTCAGCGAACCGACCGAGACCGTGGAAGACGTGTATGAGCCCTACCTGATACAGCAGGGGCTGCTCATGCGTACCCCGAGGGGGCGCGTGGCCACCCCGGCAGCTTGGTCCCACCTTGGCGCCGTTCCGCCGCCATCAGCCCGGACCGGTCCACAAGACGGTCTGTTCGGCTGACCCCTACGCTCTGTTGGGCATGACGCCATCGCCCCCACCGCAGACTCCCGACGACATCGAGTACCACCTGCCTCCGGAGGCCATTGCCCAGCATCCGCTGCCGCAGCGCGACGCGGCGCGCTTGCTGGTCGACCGCGGCGGGGCCGTGGAGCATCGCCGCGTCAGCGATCTTGCCGACCTCCTCGATCCGGGGGACGTGGTCGTGGTAAACGACACCAGGGTCCTGCCGGCTCGGCTACCCCTGCGCCGCGTCAGCGGTGGAGCCGCTGAGGTGTTGCTTCTTGAGGAGCGTGACGACGGCAGGTGGGAGGCATTGGTCAGACCCTCGCGAAAGTTGCCTCCGGGCACTGTTATCAGCGCAACGGGACTCGAGGTGGTGGTGGAGGACGACTTCGGCGACGGCCGCCGGATGGTGCGCCTCAACCCCGGGAGTCGACCATTGATGGAGGCACTCTCCGAGGTCGGGCTGGCTCCGTTGCCGCCTTACATCCACGCCCACCTCGATGACCCCGAGCGTTACCAGACCGTGTTCGCCGATCGCCCGGTGTCGGCGGCAGCGCCGACGGCCGGATTGCACCTCACCAACGATGTGCTCGACCGT